>JBBSVP010000057.1:0-4799 GCA_038046745.1 Candidatus Hydrothermarchaeota archaeon | reverse complement strand
AGGAGAAGTTCATATATATCGTCGGGTCTATGGGGCTCGGCATCGCGTAGCTCTCGTAGGTGTTGTCGGTCACGTTGACGTTGGAGACGGTGCACGAGGCGTCGGAGTTGTCGGCGCAGGCGGTGGGAAGCCGGACCACCGATATGTCGGCGTGGACCTGGCCCACCGAGAGGAGCATGAATATGGAGAGGGCTAGCCCTATACCGAAGAACCCTATGGACTGCCTTTTACGCCGCTTCTTCACGCCCATGCCGCCAACGAACCATCCCCGATCCACGCCCTCTGCCGTCCCATCGACTATGAGGTTTTGGTTCACGCCTCTGCCTCGAGTTCGCTCAAAAGCGTCTCATATTTTCCTTTTGTCAAATATAATAGTTTGGTTTACACTCCTGCTTACGGTTCACTCGAATGTGCATCCTGTCACTTCCTTTTTTTCAAATAACCGCGTATCATTCTCCTTTTGTCCCAAAGCCTGGGAAGTCAGAGAGTTAGTATTTAAGCATCTATATTTTATATCTTTTTGAGAAGTAAATTTCCCAGAATAGGAGCATAATAATTCACAATCGAACTTTAGTTACTTATTATATTGATAACTATAAATAGTACCTCTACCTCTTCCGCCTGCCTTTCCACAGGAGCCCTAGGGCAAAGAGGGTCAGAAAGACGGAGAAGAGCAGGGGAAGTCGGCTCCTCTCCGGTGCCGATCCCTCTTTTCCAGTGGAAGCCATGGGTAGGGAAGGCATTTCTAGGGCCGGGAGGCGTATGGGGGCCCCCGCGAGGCTTATGTTCTCACCCACCATCCCCCTCAGCCCCCCTGACCTGAAGAAGAGCCAGTATCTCCCATCCCTTGCCTGGAGCATTGACTTATAGTCCGTCTTCCCTCCACGCCCCTCCCTCGTGTTGTTCGTCAACTGGATTGGGGCGGACCAGGCCACGCCATCCTGGGAGCCCGTGATGAGGAGTTCCTCGGCCCCAGTCACGGTGGAGGTAAAGGCCAGCCACAGGGCGCCTCTCGCATCGGCCAGGAGGGCCGGATAGTTGTTCTTGGCCTCGAATGGGGTGAGCCGCACGGGCCTGGACCAGGCCCTGCCGTCCTTTGAGGAGATGAGGTAGAGGTGGTTGAGGGGGCCCTCGTGCATGGCATAGACGAGCCAGTAGCCCCCGTCCTTCTCGACCAATTTGGAGAACGTGGCTGCGCCAGAAGGGTCTGTGATCCTGCTGGGCTCGGACCACCCGGTGCCGTCCCTGGAGGAGGTGATGAAGATGCTGCTCCGCCCATTCTCGTACCAAGAGAAGGTGGCCCAGAAGGTCCCGTTGGAGTCTTGCATCAGGTTGGGGTAGCTGCCGTCGATCCCCGCAGGTATTGCCCGCCTGGGCTCGGACCACCCGGTGCCGTCCCTGGAGGAGGTGATGAAGATGCTGTCCTGCCCCTCCCTGGAAGAGGTGAAGAGGATCCTGTATACGCCATCGGCATCCTGGATGAGAGACGGGTCCGAGTCGGATTTGGAGTGGTCGGTCACTCGTACGGGTTCGGACCAGTTTTTCCCGTCAGAAGAGGCCCTCAGGTAGACGTCTATATTCGTCTCCTGGGGGCCCTCCACCCAGTAGGTGTAGGCGACCCAGTAGGTCCCGTTGGAGTCCTGGATGGCCGAGGGATTGGTCCCTGGGGAGATCGGCTCGGACTGGGACCAGGAGGCATGGACGGCGCCTGGCAGGAAGAGGAGGAGCAGGAGGACGAGGCGCATCGCCAGTCCATCGACCAGTGCCAATATAAAACTGTCTTCGGACCCTGACCAAAAGGCTTATATATAGTACCCAGGAATTTGGGTCCGAAGGAGGTTCCGCAATGGTAACCATATCCGTCGATGCGGCCAAGTGCAACGGGTGCGGCGAGTGCGCCGATATCTGCCCCGGCGATGTCTACGACATGGCAAACAACAAGGCCGTCCCCGCCAGGCAGGGCGACTGCACAGAGTGCTGCAACTGCGTCGAGAACTGCGACCAGGACGCCATAACCCACAGCGAGTGCTGAATTTTTTGGGTCCCTCTTTTTATTAAAAAGGCTCCAACTCCTGATCTATTACCCCTAACATCTCCTTTATGCACTGATCTATGGTGAACTCGGGCTCGAAGTCATGGCCCGATGCCAGGAGCTCCCGGTAGGCCTTGGCAAAGCGCTCCATATCCCTCTCGTTCTCCTCCCTGGACCTCTTCTTGAAGAGCTCCTCCACCTCCTTCGGCGGGGTTGTACTATCGTAACCGTATATCCCCCGCTTGATCTCCTCCAGGGCCTTGAGGACATCCTTGTTCGTCACCCTGTTCCGCTGGAAGGACCAGTTGTTCTTGAGGATGACAAGAGCCCTGAACGTCTCTTCCGATAGAGAAATGCTTCGCATCTCTACCTCAGACCGGGAAGGTTATTATCGTCTTGGTGGAGGTAATCCCCTTCAGGGCCCTGATCCGCTTCATCACGACCTTCTCTATGCTCTGGAGGTCCTCCCCCTCCAGCTTTAAGATTATGTCACATTCGCCCAGGGCCCCGTGGATCTCCTTCACCTCCGGGAGCCTCTTCAGCTCCTCGGCCACCTCTTCCTCTTTCCCTATCTCCGTGCAGATGTGGACAAAAGCGAGCATGACACCACCAGATGAGAGTATCTTTTTGCAAGTATATAACCCTTACCCGAGGACCTGTCCCAGGAGCCAGTCGGCGTCGAAGGGCCTCAGATCCCCGTACCCCTGCCCCACCCCCAGGAAGAGGATGGGCCTCCCCATGACATGGGCTATGGTTATGGCTGACCCGCCCTTGGCATCGGCATCCGCCTTGGCAAGGATGATCCCGTCTATGGCCACCGCCTTGGAGAAGTTCTCGGCCTGCTCGACGGCCGCGTTCCCTGTCATGGCATCGCCCACGAAGATGGTCATGTCGGGCCGCGCCACCCTCACCACCTTCCGCATCTCGTCCATGAGGTTGACATTCGTCTCCATCCTGCCTGCGGTGTCTATGAGGACCGCATCCTTCCCGCGGGCCTTGGCGTGCTCTATGGCATCGAAGGCCACGGCCGCCGGGTCGGCACCCTTGGCGTGCTTTATCAGCCGCACCCCCAGACTGCCGGCGTGCTTCTCCAGCTGCTCTATGGCCCCGGCCCTGAAGGTGTCCCCGGCAGCCAGGATACAGTTCAACCCCTCCCTCTGGAGGAGGTGGGCCACCTTGGCTATGGTGGTGGTCTTCCCAGAGCCGTTCACCCCCACGAAGGCGATGACGAAGGGCTTGGGACTTTTTGCCCTGACCAAGCCTGCCAGGTCAGGGGTGGGAGGGAAGATCCCTCTTATGGCCCCACCCAGGGCCCTCTTGACCTCTTCTCCCACCTCCCCCCTCTTGAACCTCCCCCCCAGGAGCCCCTCCCTCACCCCTTTCAGTATCCGCTCCGATGCCTCCAGGGCCACGTCGCTCTCCAGGAGCTGGAGCTGGAGGTCCCAAGAGACCGCATCCAGCCGCTCTGCATCCAGGATGACCTCACCGGCCACGAGGGCCGAGGCCTGATCCTTTGTGGCCTCGGCGGCTGCTGCCACCCTCTCGGTGAAACCCAGGAGCTTGCCCTTGAGGGAGGAGAACAACCTAACCCCTGCCCTGGGCCTGGCTCTGGGCCATGAGCCGCTGGACGTGGGGAGTGAGCTCGTCAAGCCTCTTGAGGACTAGGGAGAGCCTCTCCCCCTGCTCTGCCCTCACCTTCTCCAGCTCCTTCATCCGCCGGTCTATGTCCTCCCTGGCCACCGGGATGGGTTTCCTGGCCGCCACGTCAGCCCCCAAGCTGATGATCACCTCTTCAGTGTCAAGGATCCTGGCCTTGACGAAGGCCGTGCCCCCTATGGGGACCAGGATCTCGTTCTCCTTCCCCAGGGCCTTTATCTCCGTCAGACCCTCGCTCACCACCTCCAGGCTGACCAGGCTGTTATTTATGAGCTCCAGGTTCTGCCTCAGGGCCTCCGCCTGGGCCCGGTAATAATCGTACTCGCCCAAGAGCTTCTCTGCCGCCAAGGCCTATCCCTCCAGCTCCTTGACCTCTTCCACCTGGATCTTGTCCCTTGGGGTCCTGTGCTTGGAACCCAGTTCCGAGAATATATACTCCAACGCCCTCTTCTCCGAAAGGGCGCTGCACTCCTTCGTGAAGGGCTGCATCCTGTCGCCCATCAGGAAACGCCCCTTTATCTGGTAGTTCTTCATGGCCATAGACCTGGGGTGGCGGGAGAGGATAAAAAGATTTCGCTAGAGAAACCCAAGGGTCTCCTCGATCCTCGTGATCTCGGGCCCCGTCGTCTCATTCCCCATCAGGAGCCCCTTGCCGTTGGCTATTATGCCGGTCCTGACGAAGCCCACCCCCCTGTTGACCGCCCCCACATCCACCTCCACCAGCAGGACCCCTTCCACCCACTCCAGCTCCCCCTCGCTGACCAAGGGGTGGACCAGGGCTCCCTTATTGGTCGCTATCCCTATGGCGCCCAGCGTCCTGAACTCCCCCAGCTCCCCCGTCACCACCTCGCAGTCCAGCGCATCAGCCATGAGCCTCAGGCTTCTCTTGCCGAAGCCCTTCCCAGCTATCGCGCCCCGGTCGTTGAGGAGGAGGAGGTTCCCCATGGCCGTGTACTTGTCCTTTATGACAGCGACCTTCATGCCCAGCCCCTTGAGCCCCTTCACCTCCTCGGCGGAGGCGTGGCGCGTCACCACAAGTCCGGAGTTGTTCATGGCCACCAGTGAGCCCACGAGGGAGGTCCCGGCGATGTTCGTCTGGTGGACCTCCACC
>JBBSVP010000056.1:11217-16862 GCA_038046745.1 Candidatus Hydrothermarchaeota archaeon | reverse complement strand
TTTCCCCCGGGGCTTTTGCGAAGCGGAGCAAAGCGGAGCGAGCAAAAGGGCCGGCTTAAACCTGGGGGTCCACGAAGTCCTTCTGGAAGATGAGGACCTTGTGCTGGTACTGGTAGAGGCACTCCAGCGCGTTTATAACGCCGATCTTCATCTCCAGGAACAACACATCCCCGGCCGGCTTCTTCTCGATATAGGTCTGGAGGCTGTCGGCGACGACCATGGCTATCTCGTGGATCTGCTCCATATCCAGCGGTCTGCCCATACCCTGAGTGTCCCCATCACCCAATAGACCCACCCCCAGATGGAATATCCCGTCCTCCGAGTATAAAGCTTCCGGTCCGGATAAGCTTAAATATGCGGGACTGGAGAGTTCCTGATGTGGGTCTGACTTACATAAACCTCGAGAGCCTCATGGAGATGCTTCTCGGGGAGCTGGAGACGGGGGAGAGGAGGATAAAGCTGGTGCCCACGAGGAGCGGCTGCCCTTTCGGCTCCATGAAGCTGGTCGTGAAGAAGAGCGGGGAGGACGACCTGGTATCGCTGAGGTGCTACGAGGCCAGGCTCGCGGAGCCTTTCGTCCGAGCCTTTCGGTCAGGGGATCGGAAGGCTTTGGAGAGGATCTACAGCGAGATGCTCAAGGAGCAGTAACCCCGCATCGTACTTGCGGAGGTTAATCTACTCCCAAAGGTCGCATGGAACTGAGCCCCCGGGGGAGGTTTGAGGCCGCCATAGCCGGCGAGGAGGTAGACAGACCTCCGGTGGGTTACCTCTACTTCGGTGGGGGCGGCGCAGTCCTGCGGGAGCTGGGCGCCTCCTTCAGGGACGTCTACTACAGCGCCGGGGGCATGGCGAGGGCCCAGCTCAAGGCCAGGGAGCTCTTCGGCCACGACAACCTCATGGTCCCGTGGGGATGCATGGCGGTGGAGGCGGAGGCCTTCGGTTGCGACCTCCTGGTGAAGGAGGACGGGTATCCGATGGTGATGGAACCTATCCTGAAGGACGGCGGGATCAAGGACCTGGCTATGCCCGACCCTGAGAGGGATGGGAGGATGCCCACCGTCCTGGAGAGCATAAAGATTCTGAGGGACGAGACCGAGGGGGAAGTACCTATCATAGGCGCAGCCTGCTCCCCCTTCATCGTGGCCTACCAGCTGCGGGGCTTCACTGAATTTCTTCTGGATGTCATGGAGAGGCCTCTGGAGGCCCACGCCCTCCTGGAGATAGCCACCGAGGCCTCTCTGGGGTATATAGAAGCCATGGTGGAGGAAGGGGCCTTCGGGGTCCTCATAGAGGATAGCGGGGCCGGGGCCGAGTGCATAGACCCTCTGAGGTGCGAGGAGTTCATAACCTCCTACACCAGGCGGCTGGTGGACGGGATAAAGGCGGCAGGAGCTTACGCTCTCGTGAGGAACGGCTCCCCCATGCCCTACATGGAGAAGGAGATCTCCCTCCTGCCTGATGTCCTGAGCCTGGACTGGGGCGATCTGGACGCCATAAGATCCGCCCACTGCTGGGACTGCAAGACGAATCATGCCAGGATCGGCGCCTGCCAGATGAGGTACTGCATCTCGGAGACGGAGGGGCCGTGCCTCATGGGTAATATCGATCACACGAAGGTGATGGTCAGCGCCTTCTATGAGGAGATCTACAAGGAGGCCATGGCCTGCCTGAGGAGCGCCGCGAAGAGGAGGGAGGGGGGCTTCATCCTTTCCACCGGCGGGGAGGCGCCCTTCGCCACGCCCCCCGAGAATATGAGGGCCCTGGCCGATGCTGCCAGGGACTTTGCCAAGGTCCAGCGCCTCTGGCCGGAGATCGGTCGTAGGCAGGTATAAATACTAACTTTTTGTTACTAAAATTTTAGCGATGTTAATCTAATAAGGTGGGGATATGAGATACATGGGCGGGCAGTACTGGATGGTTGGATATGAGAGAGAGGCGCAGGAGTTCACAGTGGACCCCAGGGATACCCTGCCGGCGCCCACCCCGCCGAGCCGCCTTCTCCCTTAGCTAGCACCGCTCAAGGGCCTTCATGATCCTCTGGAAGGTCCTCTTCACGGTCTCGCCCTTGAGGCCGGTGTTGCATATCACGCACTTGGCGGTGCGGAACTCGTTCCTGAAGAACTCCTCCTGCCTCGCATCGTCCCTGACCAGCAGGTAGGGGTTGTACCAGGGCTCGTAGCCCATGGTCCCCCACTTCTCCTTGGGCCCTGCCCCGGGGCTCACCATGTACTCCCCCTTCTTCAGGATCTCTATAGCTTCGTCGGGCTCCAGCCAGGCCTCCGCCGGCGAATGGTCGTCGCGCCTCAGGAGGACGATGAGCCTCAGGACCGTCTCGTTGGCCACCTTCTCAGGCCCCTTCATCCACTCCCTGGGGAGCATGGCCCTCGAGTTGCCGAAGGCGTAGAAGCACCACCCCCGCCCCTCGTCGAAGGCGCACCTCCCCTTGCCGAGGCAGGTGGGGTTCTCGCACTCCTCGCGACTGGTGACGACATTCTCGCACTTGCACCGGTCGAAGATGGGCCTCAACCAGGGCTCCTCCCTCTCGTTCTCGGTGCGGACGTATAGGGTCCTCTCGGGCTGCCGGACGGTGAATATGGTGTTCTCGTCCACCCTCGCGGGGTGCTTTATGTAGACCCAGTCGTCCCCGATGATCCTACCCTTCGGGTGCTGGAAGAGCTTGTTCACTTGGGTCGTCTTGCCCGTCCCTGTTGGTGCAATTATGACGACGCCCTTCCCCTCCACCTCGGCGCAGGCCCCGTGGATCGAGTGAGTGTTGAAGTTGCGCTCCAGGACGGCTGCCGCCATCCCCAGGGCCCAGGACTTGCACTGGCCGTAGTACTCGGCGTTGATGAAGAGCGCCGTATTCCGCTCCGGGCAGTAGTAGGCGTATGGCTCGTGAGCCGGGACGCCCTGGACCGAGTAGATGAAGGCCTGCGGTAATACTGAGCCGTCGTTGGGCCCCGGGAACCAGTTCTCGATCCAGAAGTCGTACTGGTGGAAGCTGTTCCCAGTGTACCGCACGATGATCCCATTTATGTTGGCGTCCCAGGTGTAGGTCTCGTCGTACCGGAGGTACTTCCCCACCGTCCCCATGAGCTCCCCAAGCCTCTCGGGGCTTATGTCCTTGTCAGAGGGGACCCTCCGCCGGGGATGGGTGCGGTAGTTCTTCAGCTCCATGACTTTCGTATTCCCCAGCCTGGGATAAAAAGCTTCTTTCGCAGAGAAAAGTATAAATCCCCAGAGGGGTCCAGAGGGATTCAAGCGGCCGTGGTCTAGCGGTAGGACTCAAGCTTCCCAAGCTTGCTGCCCGGGTTCGATTCCCGGCGGCCGCATACTATTGTGATTCTTTTGTATATCAGAAACTCCCAAAGTGATGTTTAGATGAGTGTTTATAAGATAGCTGTATTTTTTATCCTGTTCCGAATAGCTACTGTTATTACCAATGCAATGAATGTCTTTCCGCTGACTCAGAATGTCAGCTCCGTCTCTCCTACTTTCATCGCTAGTTTTCTTCAAGTCCTAGGCTTTTCCTCTGAAATCGCTTGGTTCATCCAGGGCATCGAATGGGTATCTTACGTCGCGGTCGTATGGCTCGTGACGAGAAAGCAGAAGTGACTAGATATTGGTATATAACGGATTTTTCCACGAAATCTTCTATGTAATTTTTACGCCTAGCTAGGCCAGAACGGCTCCTCTTTCCCCCGTTGGCAGAGCAGGTGATGCTCCCTCCTGACCTCCCTGAACTCCGGCTCCTCTCCGGTTGGCGTGGGCTGGGTCAGAGCTGATAGTAGGGCCTTCTTCCCCCTCTGGCGCGGGTCCGTGACCGGCTCCGCGGCCAAGAGGGCCCTCGTGTAGGGATGGAGCGGGTTTTTAAAGAACTCCTCGGTGGGTGCCAGTTCGACTATGCGCCCCATGTACATCACCGCCACCCGGTGGGAGATGTACCTTATCACCCGGAGGTTGTGGGCTATGAAGAGGTAGCTGAGGCCCATCTCCATCTGGAGTTCTGACAGGAGATCGAGGACCTGGGCCTGGATGCAGAGGTCCAGGGCCGAGACGGGCTCGTCGGCCACTATCAGCCTGGGATCCATGGCCAACGCCCTGGCTATGCTTATCCTCTGCTTCTGCCCCCCGCTCAGCTCGTGGGGGTAGCGGTGGGCGTGGGCCGCCTCCAGCCCCACTTTCTCCAGGAGGGAACGGACAAGCCCGGGCCTCTCCTTCTCCGGTATCCCCTTCACCAAAAGGGCCTCCTCGATGGACTCCCCCACCGTCATCTTCGGGTCCAGTGAGGACTGAGGGTCCTGGAAGATCATCTGTATCTGCCTGCCTGCGGCACCCTCGTATACGATGCGCCCGGCCGTGGGCCTCTCCAGCCCCACGAGGGTCTTCCCCAGGGTCGTCTTCCCTGATCCGGACTCCCCCACCAGCCCCAGCGTCTCGCCTTCAGCTATGGCGAAGGAGACGCCGTCCACCGCCCTTATATCGCCAACCCGTCTCAGGAGGAGGCCCGAGGTCACGGAGTAGTACTTCCTGAGGCCCGAGACCTCCAGGAGCATCAGACCACCCCCGAGACCCTCTTGAAGCAGCCCAGGAGCTTCTGGGTGTAAGGATGGCTGGGGTTTTCGAAGATGCGGTAGACATCCCCCGCCTCCACGATCCTCCCCCCGTGCATCACCGCCACCCGATCCGCCAGCTCCGCCACCACCCCCAGGTCGTGGGTTATGAAGAGGATGCCCCTCCCCTCCTCCCTCAGCCCCTGGAATAGCTCCAAAATCTGGGCCTGGACCGTGACGTCCAGGGCGGAGGTGGGCTCGTCGGCTATGACGAGACCGGGGTTGGTGGCCAGGGCCATGGCTATCATGGCCCTCTGGAGCATCCCGCCGGAGAACTGGTGGGGGTATTGGCGGTAGCGCTCCGACGGGGCGGGTATGCCCAGGGAGCCCATGAGCTCGAGGGTCCTCGCCTCGGCCTCCCGCCTTCCCATCGTCAGGAGGAGCCTCTCCGCTATCTGGTCTCCTACCATCAGGACCGGGTTCATGGCCGGCTGGGGGTGCTGGAAGACCACCCCCATCTCCCTGGCCCTCACCTCCCTCATCCGCTCTGCGGAGAGTTCCATGAGGTTAGTGCCCTTGAGGAGTATCTCTCCACCCAGGATCTGCCCAGGGGGCTCGATGAGCCCCAGGATGGAGAGGGCGGTGGCCGTCTTCCCTGAGCCGGACTCCCCCACCAGGCAGAGGCATTCGCCGCCATCCAGGTCGAAGGTCGCCCCGTCCACGGCCCTCACCTCTCCGTGCCTGGGGAAGTAGGAGGTCCGGAGATTCCTCACCCTGAGGAGCATCTAGACCTCCATCCTGGGGTCGAAGGCGTCCCTCAGGCCGTCGCCCAGGAAGTTGAAGGCCAGGACCGTGAGGAAGAGGAGAACCCCAGGTTCTACCGCTATCCACCAGGCTACCTCCAGGGAGTCCTGGCCCGAGTTCAGGATTCTGCCCCAGGAGGCGACCTGGGGGTCCCCGAGGCCTATGAAGCTGAGGGCCGCCTCCGCTAAAATAGCGCCGGGGATGGAGAGAGTGGCGATGACTACGATGGTCCCCATCACGTTGGGGATCAGGTGGCTTTCCGGTTGGTGAGCTTCGCCCATTTTCCCA
>JBBSVP010000056.1:2416-11207 GCA_038046745.1 Candidatus Hydrothermarchaeota archaeon | reverse complement strand
ATCAGGTGGCGGGCTATGATCCTGGCGTCGCTGGCCCCCAGAACCTTTGCCGCCAGGAGGAACTCCCTGGTCCTGAGGGAGAGGGCCTCGGACCTGACCAGCCTGGCGGTGGCGGTCCAGCCGGTGAGGCCTATGATGATGGTTATGAAGGCCAGGTTGGAGCCGAAGATGAAGACGATGAAGACCAGGAGGAGGAAGAGGGGAAAGGTCATCACTACGTCCGTGAAGCGCATCAGGGCATTGTCCACCCGCCCACCGAAGTAGGCCGAGGTCACGCCGATCAAGGTCCCCAAGATTATGGCTATCCCGGTGGCCACGAGGCCCACCAGGAGGGAGACCCGGGAGCCCGAGAGGAGCATCGCCAGCATGTCCCGCCCCTTGTCGTCGGTCCCCAGGGGGTGCTCCCATCGCCCCTGGAGCTCCACGGCCTGCAGCCCCACCCCGGCCTCGTAGATCACCTGGGAGGAGGCGAAGCCCGGGGGCGGGAGGTTCTTGGCCCTGAAATCGACGGCGTTGGGATCCTGGGCGAATGGAGACGCCAGGACGGCTACCATGGCCATGGCAAGGATGTAAGCCAGGCCCAGCATGGCGGCCCGGTTCCGGGCCATCCGCCCCAGGTAGTATCTCATGAGGCCCATATCAATCGTACCTTATCCGCGGGTCCAGGATGGTGTAGGCGACGTCCGTCAGGAGGTTGAAGACCAGGACCACGATAGCCCCTATGAGGGTCACTGCCACCACCACGGCATAGTCATCGGCGAAGATGGCGTTGAATGAGATCTGCCCGAGGCCCGGGACCCCGAAGATCACCTCGGTGAGGTAGGCACCGCCGAAGACCACGCTCCCCAGGTCAAACATGATGATGGTGACGATGGGGAGGAGGGAGTTCCGAAAGACGTGTCTCCAGAGGACCTGACGCTCATGGAGGCCCTTGGCCCTGGCGGTGCGGACGTAGTCCATCCGGAGGTTCTCCAGGGTGGCGGAGCGCGTGTAGCGGGTGTATGCGGCCATCATACCTGTGCCCAGGGTCATAACCGGGAGGACCAGGGCCTTGAGGTTCGCCAGGGAGAACATGGGTAGCGAAGTGTCATAGTAGGTCTTGAACCACCCCAGCTTGACAGAGAATATTAGGATGAGCATGATCCCGAGCCAGAAGTTGGGAAGGGAGATACCGATGAAGGAGAGGAAGGTGGCGGCATAATCGGCCTTTGTGTTGTGCCTTACCGCCGAGTAGAGGCCCAGGAAGATCCCCAGGACCATGGCAAAGAGCATGCTCAGGAGGATGAGCTGGAAGGAATAGACCCAGTGGCGCTGGAGGAGGTCCATCACTGGCATGGAGGTGGAGAAGGACCAGCCCCAGTCCCAGTGGATTAGGTTGTTGACATAGTCCAGGTACTGGACGTGGAGGGGCTTGTCGAGGCCATAGCGGGCCTCGATGGCAGCCAGGACCTGCGTGACATTCTGCCCCCTGGCCGCTACGTTGGCCAGGTAGCGGTCGGCGGGGGAGGAGGGGCCCAGCCGCAGGAGGAGGAAGGTGGCGGTCAGCACGCCCCAGGCTATGATGGCCGAGTAGACCAGCCTCCGTACCACATACTCTCGCATGGACATGCTAATCCTCGAAGCGCCACCACTGGTAGTTGTAGGTGGTGCTTATCCCTGGCTCCACGCCCTTGACCCTGGTTTGGAAACCCAGATTTACGTACTGGAAGGCCAGGAAGTCCACTGGGAGGTCGGAGGAGAGCTCTCTGGAGAGTTCTGCATAGAGCTCTCTCCTCCTCCCTTCGTCCAGAGCCTCGGGGGAGCGGAGCCTCTTGAAGAAGGTATCGACCTTCTTGTTGGAGTAGCCAGAGGAGTTGAGCCCCCCGTCGGTGGCGAAGAAGATCTCGGTCCCCGAGGGCTGCTTCAGGTCCGTCGTGTAGCCTATTACCAGGAGGTCCCAGGGCTCCTCGCTCACGGCCCCCGGACCGTTGTTGAACCTGGGGGGCTGGTCGCTCCCGGGGGTCTTGTTCATCAGGTACTTCCTCAGGAGCGTCGGCCAGGGGACGAACTTTACCTCCGCCTCCACCCCGATCTCCGAGAGCTCCTGCCTCACCAGGAAGGCTACGTTCTCCCGAGTCTTGTTCCCTGAGTTGGTGACAATCCTCAGCCGGATGTTTTCATAACCGCCCCCCCGGAGGGCCTCTCTCGCTCTATCTTTGTTGTAGAGCTCCCCAACGCCGTACCTCTCCAGGCCCTCGTCCACGTGGAGGGGCGAGACCTTGGGGATGAAGCTGAAGGCAGGCTCCCCGAAGCCCAGGAGGACCGAGTTTATGAGGAGCTCCTTGCTGATGGCCATGGATATGGCCTGCCGTACCTCTGTGAGACGGAGGGCAGGCCACCCGTTCCTCTGGTTGAAGTCCAGGAGAAGGAAGCCGTTGGTGGGGACTGTATAAATCCTTATGGCCTTGTTGGCTATGAGCTGCCCCACCTTGGGCGGGTCGACGGAGGTGTAGGCTATATCGCCGGCCTCCAGCGCAGCATGCCTAGCTGCGGGGGAGCCGAAGAGCTTTACCACATAGCGGTCGAAGTATGGGGCCCCATCCCTTTTGCCGAGGTAATAGTCGGGGTTCCTCTCCACCGCGAACTTGTCGTTCCTGATCCACTCCACGAAGCGGTAGGGGCCCAGGTTCCCTGTGTAGGAGAGGTTATTCAGCTCCTCGGCCCTGGTGAAGGCCTCGGCGTCCCCCTCGTATCTCCTGGCTATGTGCTCGGGGTAGACCAGGAGGCCCATGATGGTGTATAGGAACTCGGGGCTAGCCCGTCTCCTCATGATGGTGAAGGTGTTCTTGTCGACGACCCGAGGCTCCACGAACCTCTGGGCCCCGTCCACCTCCTCCATCCAGTCCCCGGCGTAGGTATACCTGAGCCAGGGCGCGAAC
Source organism: Candidatus Hydrothermarchaeota archaeon (assembly GCA_038046745.1). Lineage (GTDB taxonomy): Archaea > Hydrothermarchaeota > Hydrothermarchaeia > Hydrothermarchaeales > JACQPM01 > JACQPM01. The sequence goes on along the minus strand of JBBSVP010000056.1, from coordinate 8,289 downwards.
ATGAGGTGCTCCATGGTGTAGACGAAGTCCGCCGCCCTCACCTGGTTCCCGTCGGTCCACCGGAGGTCCTCCCTTAAGGGGATGGTGTACTCCAGGCCGTCCCTGGATACTTCCACTGGCTCCCGGAGCCACCTGAGCTGGAGCCTGAGCTGGTTGTCATAGGTCGCCAGGCCGTCCATGGTGAAGGAGACATAGCCCAGGGAGGCAGCATCAGCTGCCAGGATCCAGTTCAGGGTCTCCGCGTCACCCGCCGAAACCCCTTCTATGAAGGCCTCCAGTCCTCCCCTGGGGCCAGAGGGTTTGGGGGGCTGGAGGCAGCCGAGGCTGAGGGCAGCCGCCCCGCCGCAGAGCCTGAGGAAACCCCGCCTCCCCATCGAAGACATGTTACTTCACGATCTTGGAGATGTTGATCTCTAAGATATCCTGGGCCCCCTTCTCCTTCAGCTTGGGGATGAGGATGTTCACATCCTTCTTGGGGGCCACCGTCTCCACGGCGTAGTATCCGGAGTTGTATAGCTTGGAGACCGTCGGGTTCTTCATGGCCGGCAGGATGGCAACGATCTCTGCCAGTTTCTCCTCCGGCACGTTCATGCTGAGGAGGACCTTTCCCCGGGCCTCTATGACACCCAGGAGGAGGGTCATTATCTCTTCTATTGCCTTCCGTTTTGCCGGGTCGTGCCAAGCCTTCTTATTGGCCAGGAGCTTGGTGCTGGATTCCAGTATCGTCCCTATGATCCTCAGGCGGTTCTTCCTGAGGGTGGTCCCGGTCTCCGTCAGGTCTATGACCACGTCCATGAGGTCCGGCACCTTCGCCTCCGAGGCGCCGTAGGAATAATGGACCTGCACAGGGATTCCCAGCTTCTCGAAGTATCTCCTCGTCAGGTTGGGGAACTCCGTCGTCACCCTGGCGCCGGGTTTTATCTCCTCGGGCCTCTTGACGTCCGAATCCTCGGACACGGCCATGACCAGGCGCACTATGCCCGAGCCCTGTTTGCTATAGGGGAGGTCCGCTATCACCTCCACATCGGCCCCGGACTCGTTCACCCAGTCCCAGCCGCTTATCCCCAGGTCGAAGTATCCGTCCTCCACGTACTTCGGGATCTCCTGGGGACGGAGGATCTTGACCTTGCTTATCCTGGGGTCCGCTATGGAGGGGTTGTAATCCCTGAAGCCCACCTTCACCTCCAGGTCCGCCTCCTTGAAGAGGAGGAGGGTCTGCTCCTCCAGGGAGCCTTTGGGCAGGGCTAGGCTGAGCATGCTTCGTAGATGGTGCCGGAGATACTTAAAGATTTGGGATGGTCAGACCTCTTCCATCCTCTCCAGGGTCATGAGCGGGAATTCCAGCTCCGCGTTGTAGCTCAACCTCCCCACGCAGCGGATGCCCCGGTAGCTGACCGTCACTCTGGCCCCTATCATCCGCCCCTCCAGGGAGATATAGTCGAACTCCCTTCCGGCCGCCGCCCTGAGAGGCGCCTCGTCGATCCGGACCTCGGCCTCCTCAACGTAGGGCTGGTTCTCTATCGCCCCCTCCATGGCCCTCTCAAGCGACTCCTTGGACCTGATGCTGATGGGGGTCCCCACGAACTGATGGAAGAGGGCCCCGAGCTTTATTCCGAGCTCGAAGGCCGCCTGATCTCGGTCTGATATTTCCAAGGGAACCACCCGAACCATTCCGGCACCTGCTCCACGTAACTGGGTATTTCAGGCGGGTAGAAGATGCCCATGACCTGGCTCTTCAGGGGGCCGTACCGCTCCCACTCGTACCTGTAGTTCATGGGGCCGGTCTTTTGGACCATCAGGTACGGGACCCTGGTGACCGTCTTCTCTATGGGATAGAACTCCAGCTTCAGGGGCGCAAGGGAGTCGGGAGCCAGGGCCTCTGTCAGGGGATTCCTGAACTCGAACCACCTCCCGCCCCTGGGTATCGGGGGGTCCTTCTCGAAGGTGTCATAGTAGTATATCCTCCTCCCCCTGTCCTCCAAGTAGGCGAAGGGGGCAGGATTCGCATAGGCCAGGGTTGCATTCTTCACCGTCCAGGGGAACTTGACGTAGCCCGGGGCTTTGATCTCGCAGTAGAAGTGCTGGTTCCACCGCTGCACCACTATATTGGGGTCTTCCCTCTCTAAGTAGAACGGGTCCACTATCCCATTCCCCGTCATGTTCACCGTCGCAGTAAATCTCGTGCCCTCGTTGGGCCTGAGCCACCAACCGAACCTATTGTCCAATGGAGCCCAAGGGGTGTACACGGGGCGCTCCTCCAGGAAGACGGTCCCGCTGTCCAGTAAGGTGTCCCTCCCCCAGGGCCCATAGGCCTGTCTGAGGTCCTCGGCCTTCCGTCTCAGGATATAGGAGGTCGCGCGGTAAGAGGACCCCTCCACGGAACTCACGTTCCAGCCTTCAGGGAGGGCCACGAAGATGCGGTAGTAGCCCCAGTTCTCCACCGTCCCTTCGACGACGCTGTAGGCGCACTGGGTAGTGCCCTCGGGGATCCTGACGGGGCTGAGGCCCGGGATGTCTCCCATTGCCGGAGGGATAGCAGAGATTATGATGAGGGATAGGAGGAGCCAGAGGAGGGGTCTGAAGTTCATAAACTTCACTTGATGGCCTTCATCCAGAGGCTGGGCTCTGACATGGTGATGAAGATGTTCTTCCTCTCCTCGGGGGAGAGGACCCTGGAGACCAGGCCAGGGGCTTCGTCGCTCCCGACCTCCAGGAGGATGAGGTATTCCGCATCCATATTTCCTATATTCGTCTCCCTCTCGATCTTGTTGAGCTTTATCCCGTAGCTCGCCAAGGCGTTCTCTATGTAGCCGTCAGAGAGCTTGCTGGCGGCTGCCACCTTCTGGACCTCCTCTATGCTCACGGTGTAGGTGCTCTGGGTCTGGCTCATCTTGTACCCGGCACTGGCCGGGAAGGGCCCTTCCACAGAGGATACGCTCCCTCCGGTGACGGAGGCTACGGAGCCTTTGCCCTCGGAGCCCTCCCCGCCGGCCACCTTCCGCTCGCTCTCCGCCAGGTTTATACTGCCGCTCTCTTTGCCGCGGAGGATGGCCATCACCCTGGACCTGCGCGCTACGAGGGATATGTTCCCCCCCTCCTTGTGGTAGACGTTCACGACGTCACCGATCTCCACCATCCCCCCCGCTGCCTGGAGGCGTGTGAGGCGGAGGGGTACATACTCCGCCCTTATCGCCCTCAGGGAGGCTGTCTTGAGGACCGTGTATGATATAAAGTTGAGTTTCTGGAGGATCACATCGGTAGTCCTGTAGGTATCGTTACCGGCCTTCAGCTCTATATCCCCAGTCTTCTGGGCAGCGGCCTGGACCTCGCCTATCCAGTAGGACCTCCAGGCCCTGTTGGCGACCTCCTCGTAATCGACGGCCCTGACCTCCGCTGAGGTGGTGGCCTCGTTCACCCTGGTTATGAGCCGCCTCTTCTCAGCGCTGTAAGCCAGGGGGAGACCCTCGAAGGCCCTGTTTACGGCGTCCACGACCTGGGCCTTCACCTCGGGTAGGGGGGCCTCCCTGGGCAAAGGCGGAGGCGTCTCCACGGCGGCTGGGGGGGAGGACGGTGGCGTTGGTGGTGGGGCCTTCAGGAAGATGTTGTAGACGAAGAAGGTTCCTCCTCCGAGGACGACGAGGATGACCAGAAGGCCCACGATCCTGGCTAGCCTCCTCCTCCCGTCGTCCCCAGACGGACCCGGTGGAGCGAGCCCCTCCTCGGGCGCCCTCCTCCTCAAGGCCTCCAACCTGTCCATTATATCTTCGGCACCTTTCTCCACCATGCGGACCCCTCGGGTGAGGTTAATATAAAGCCTGAGTGATATATATACCTTTAACCCGCGGTATTAACCTGTTTTCCCGGAAATCTGGCATTTTACTTGAAGACCCCCGCGAGCCTTGAGAGCAATGACTCAGGGGCGTACTCCACCCCTACGAGGCCCGAGGCGACCCTGAAGACCTCCCTGGATGGCTTGGACCTGGGATACCTGAGGACGAAGGGGACCTCATATGCCAGGGCCTCCTTCACCTTCCCGTCTTCTGGGATGATGGCTATGAGGGGCGTGTCTAGGGTAGTCTCCACCTCCTTCCGGGTCAGCTCCCTCTTCTTCCCCTCTACCCTGTTCAGGATGGTCCCCAGGACCTTGGCCCCCATCTTCTCGGCCAGTATCTTCATCTTGAGACAGTCCGATACCGACGAGACATCAGGGGTGGTCACCAGGATCACCTCTTGCCCCTCGTCCATGACCATGGCCGCGTCCCTCCCGGCAGGGGCATCGATGACCGTCAGCTCGATGGACTGGGGGATTCCCTTCATGGCGATCTTGAGCATCCCCATATTCTTCTCATTGAAGCCGTCCAGGGTTATCCCGGCAGGTATTATCTTGACCCCCGCAGGCCCCTCGTATATGACGTCCGCTATCTTCAGCTTCCCCTGGAGGACGTCTATGAGGGCCACGGGCGGGTTCTTGAGGCCCATTGTTATCTCCAGGTTGGCCATGACGATATCGGCGTCCAGGACCACTACCCTCCTACCCAGCCTCGCCAGGGCGACGGCCAGGTTGGCGGCCAGGGTCGTCTTGCCCACCCCTCCTTTCCCCGAGGCGACCACCACTGTCCTCACGGCTTCCGACTCCCCTGGAGGGCCTCTATCCCTGGGAGCTTCTCCCCTGCCAGGAAGGAGAGGGTGGCCTTCCCCCCGGTGCTTATGTAAGAGACGCTCTTGGCAACCTTCAGGCTGCCGGCGATGGCCGAGAGGTGCCCGCCCCCGATGACCGAGAAGGCCTTGCGCTGGGCGATGGACCTGACTAGCTCCTCGGTCCCCAGGGCGAAGGGGGCGGATTCGAAGACCCCGCAGGGACCGTTGGCCACCACCACCCTGGCCTCCCTTACGACCTTGGAGTACTGGGCTATGGTCTCTACCCCTATGTCCAAGACCTTCCTATTTGGAAGGTCTGCCAAGGGGGCCTCCTCCCGCCCCTCATCGCCCTGGAAGGCCAGGTCCATGGGGAGGACGATCCGCTCCCCGTACTTCTCCAGGAGCTCCCTGGCCTTGGAGATCTGCCCATCAAGCTTCTTCTTTGCCAGGGTCTCCATGTTCTCGGCCCCGATCTCCACCCCCCTGGCTGCCAGGAAGATGTTGGCCACCAAGCCGGAGGTGAGGACGGCGTCGGCTATCCCTCTATCCAGCAGGCTCTTTATCACCGAGATGGAGTCTCCGGCCTTGGTACCGCCGAAAGAGAAGACCTTCGGCCTCTCGGCGCTCTCGATCACCCGGGAGAGGTTCACCACCTCCTTCTCCATCAAGAGCCCGGCACAGCTGGGGAGGACTGTGGGGAAGGCTACAACGGAGGGCTGAGACCGGTGGGATACGGCGAAGGCGTCGTTCACGAAGAACTCCACGTAGGAGGCGAGCTTCCGGACGAAGTTCGTCTTGGCCTGCTCTCGGGGTGGCTTGGAGGTAACCTCATCGCTCACCTCCTCGGAGCAGAAGCGGACGTTCTCCAGTACCAGTATCTCTCCATCCCGCAGTTTTGATATCTCCTCCCTGGCGGCGGCGCCGAAGACGTCGTCCACATACTTCACCCTCCGCCCCAAGAGCTCTTCGATCCTCCTGGCGTGCTTCTCCAGGGTGGTGAAATCCTCCAGGCCGGGCCTGGACTGGTGGGCCATGATGGCGACCTTGGATTTCTCCAGGGCCTGCAGGGTCGGGAGGTGCCCCCTGATCCTGAGGTCATCCAGAATCTCCATGGACCGGGGGTCTATGGGCGAGTTGATATCCACCCTGAGGAGGACCCTCTTGCCCTCCAGGTTGTGGTCCCTAAGAGAAGGAAACTCCAAGCGTGCGCCCCCAGTAGGTTTATAGCATGCCCC
>JBBSVP010000056.1:0-2316 GCA_038046745.1 Candidatus Hydrothermarchaeota archaeon | reverse complement strand
TGGGTGGATGGCCTACGACTTCCTGAAGGAAAGCGCAAAGTCCAGGGAAAAACTCCTGAAGATCCTGGGTGAGGTAGCTGAGGACAATGTCGTGGAGAAGCCCAAGGTAGTGCAATCCTACTCTGGAGAGGGCGAGGTCCTGGAGGAAGGGCAGGGATATAGGATCGTGAGAATGAGCGGAGAGAAGACCCCCCGCTACATAACTGAGCTGCCGGAGATGACCCCTGAAGAGAGGGAGATGATCAGGACGATCACCAAGACGGCCATCGGGGAGATACAGATAGACCAGGAGTCCCTCCTGCTGGAGAAGAAGAAGGAGGCCTTCATCAAGGAGGTGAAGGCCCTGATGACGAAGAGTTTCCCCGTGGTGGCCTTGGAGAAGAGGGACGAATTCGCGGAGTTCATCGTCCAGGACATGATAGGGTACAGCCGGCTGGATCCCCTCCTGGCCAACGATATGCTGGAGGAGGTGATGGTGGTCGGTACGCAGAAGGCCGTCTACGTGTATCACCGGAAGCTGGGTATGTGCAGGACCAACATCGCTTTCAGCACCGACGACGAGATCAAGAACGTTGTGGACAGGATTGCACGAACTATCGGACGGAGGGTCGATATAAGCTCCCCCCTCCTGGACGCCAGGCTTCCGGACGGGTCCAGGGTCAACGCAACGATCAAGCCCGTCTCCCTCGACGGCCCATCCCTCACCATAAGGAAGTTCAAGGCAGACCCCTTCACCGTCGTGGACATCATAAAGTTCGGCACCATGAACCCGGAACTGGCGGCCTTCCTCTGGCTCGCCGTGGAGGGCTTTTCCGTCAAGCCTGCGAACATCCTCGTCTCCGGAGGGACAGGCTCAGGAAAGACGACGACCCTCAACTGCCTCGGCTCCTTCATACCCTCCACCGACAGGGTGATCACCATAGAGGACACCGCAGAGCTCCAGCTGCCCGTGGAACACTGGATCCCCCTGGAGACAAGGCCCCCGAACATCGAGGGGAAGGGCGAGGTCTCTATGGACATGCTCCTGAAGAACACCTTGAGGATGAGACCCGACAGGATCATCGTGGGCGAGGTCAGGGGCGCTGAGGCCGGGACCCTGATGGCGGCCATGAATACGGGGCAGAACGGCTGCCTGGGTACCCTCCATGCCAACACGGCCGGGGAGACCGTAACGCGCCTCACCAATGCCCCCATGTCAGTGCCCATGGTGATGATCCCTTCCTTGAACCTCATCCTGATGCAGAACCGCTTCGCCTACGGTGGTAGGACCGTGCGCAGGATCACCGAGATCGCCGAGGTGGGGGAGATGGAAGACGGCCAGATCCAGTTGAACACCCTCTATGCGTGGGACCCCAAGGACGACAAGATAAAATCCACCGGTGCTCCCAGCGTTATAAAGAAGAAGCTCATGGAGCTGAGGGGGGTTGGGGAGGAAGAGTTGGAAGAGGAGCTGGCCAGGAGGGGAGAAGTCGTAAAATACATGATGGAGAAGGGGATCCGGGGGGTGAGGGAGGTGGGGAGGGTGGTCAACGCCTACTACATCTCCCCTGACAAGTATAAGGAAGCTATCGAGACCATCTTCCAGGAGGCCGTTGGCAGGAGGACGATCCCCAAGGCCGACGACGAGGGCTATGGCTTCCTGGAGAGAGTCCTGTCGAAACCCACGGCCGTGAAGGCACCCAGACCCTCCCCCCGTGAGATCATCGAGGAACTGGAGGGCCATCAGATCTTCAGAGTACCTGGAGAGAAGAACCCCTACTACATGGTCCCCCTCCTGGAGCTTTCGGAGAAGGAGACGGCCCTCCTGGAGGACCTGGAGAGGGAGGCGATAAGTTCCATCGAGGTGGACCCGGCCTCCATGGAAAAGGAAGAGTGCGAGAATTTCTTCAGGGGGGAGATCCTCAAGCTGATGGAGAAGAAACACCAGGGGCTGAAGGCGGACAGCAGAGAGCGATTGGCGGAGATCATCCTCAATGATATGATCGGGTACGGGGTCCTGGAGTTCCTCCTCAGCGACGATGCCCTGGAGGAGATAATGGCCGTAGGGAATGGGAAACCCGTCTATGTGAACCACCGTAAATACGGCACCTGCAAGACCAACGTGAGGTTCAGGTCTGATGATGAGGCGCTTAGAGTCATCGGCAAGATTGCCGCCTCCGTGGGCAGGAGGGTCGACAGGTCCACCCCCCTCCTGGATGCCAGGCTCCTGGACGGCTCGAGGGCCAACGCCACCATCCCCCCCATCTCCCTCAAAGGTCCCACTTTGACCATAAGGAAGTTCAAGAAGGATCCCTTGACGGTCGTGAATCTCATAAA
>JBBSVP010000055.1:0-6348 GCA_038046745.1 Candidatus Hydrothermarchaeota archaeon | reverse complement strand
CCTCCTGGAGCGGGCCGAGGACGTCGCCAGGGCAGGAGGGAAGGAGAGGCTCCTCATAGCCAGCGGCATAGGGACCAGGCCCTACTACCGGAGGCTCGGGTACAGGCGGGTGGGGCCCTACATGGGGAAGGAGCTCTGAAACATCTCCCTCTCAAACGGTGCAGATAGTTTCTCTAACTGAGAGGAATATTCTCCTTATTATAGGAAAAATATTTATATTAAAGGTACATATTTTTCCTCATGCCGGAACTGGGTCCTGCAGACCGCCTGGCGCCTGGGCTGAACAGGAAGAAGGCCATCACCCTCCTGAAGGTCCTGGAGGACGGCCGCGTAGCGGACTCGGACCTGATGGGGGCCCTGGGGCTGAGGTCCGCCAACTCCGCCTCCTACTACCGGAAGGACCTGGAAGAGCAGGGGATCATAAAAGGATATACGGCAGTCATCGACTGGCGGAAGCTGGGCTACTCGACGGAGTTCCTGGTCCTGATGGAGGGGCGGGACATGGAGTCTAACTTCAACCTGGAGAAGGAGCTGGTCGCCTCCCTCGAGGACTACGCCAAGGAGAACGGCGATGTCTTCATCCTCCCCAGTGGGAACGGGCGCGTGGTGGTCTCGAGCATCATTACCTGCTTCGGGGAGCGCCCCATGACGGTCCTCCTGGGCCACGCCACCTCGGAGCAGGACGCCATCGTCTTCTCCCGCTACTATATAGCCGAGAAGTTCACGGATGCCAGGACCACCTTCCTCCTGGTGAAGGGGAAGGGGGTGGACAACTACCGCATCCAGAAGGACTACATAGCCTTCATGAAGGGCTCCTTCACGGAGAAGGGGCTCCTGGAGCTCCCGGCGGAGTTCAGGAAGCGCTTCCCGTCGCTGGCGGCCTCGAAGGGGAAGAGGTAGTTTATTGATAATCCATAAGTGCGCAAATCCCTTTCTTCGGCTTTCTGGGCTATTCGTTGTAAAATCAGAGCTTCCTATCTCCCTTCATCCCCTCTAAGATACCCCTGTGCCGTTCGCACAGCCGCCCACCGATCTGGGCCCCCAAAAGCTCCTCCTGGGTGTGGGCGTTGTAGAGGCGGCACCTTCTATCAGAACAGAAGGGCTCCAGGCCCAATAGATAGAAGGTGCCCTGGAGGATGTAGCCCTTCACCACCTCCGTCGTTCTCCCATCATCGTAATCCAGGAAGCGGCCCGCGAACTCCCTCGAGAGTTCCTCCTCCGTCCCCTCGGGGACCTGGAGACCCATCCCCCTGGCCCTCCCGTGGGCGAAGAGCTTTATGTAGTACTCCTTGGGCTTTGCGGGGGCCTCCACCAGCCCGGTGGTGGAGACGACCACGAGGGGGTAGTGGCATATGATCGTCCTCCCGTGATACCTGCGATCCTCCGGGTTCCACGTGGCCACCATCCGGCTGGTGATGACGAGCCCCCCCTTCAGGAGGCCCAGGTAGAGCCTGGCGAGGCCGAACCCCTCGTAGACGTTCCCCAGGTCCTTCTGCAGTTTCTGGACTCTGCCCATGGCCTGGGACTCCAGGATGATCTCCTCTGGCGTGGGCCTCCCGGGGCTTTCCATCTCCCGGCTGAAGTCCCTGACCCTTATGGCCGCCAGCCTCTCGATCCACTCATCGCCCCTGGGCCAGGGGACCTCCCCCGCTACCTCCGCGTCAATGGGGAGGAGCCCCCTCAGGTAGCCCGCCACCTCCTCAAGGTCCAAGCCCTTCGGGCTTCCATCGGTGCGGATCTCCAGGTGCATGGACCGAGTTGGACTGCTGGGTTTTTAACCTTTGGCGGGGATGGGATAGCGTGAGTATCCAGGAGCTCCTCTTGGTCTTGGCGCTCCTCCTCTTCCTCTCGGGGGGCAGGGGGCTCTCGAAGGCGGCCCACTTCCTGGGCACCCTGCTGAGGGGTAGGGAGCCGGCGAGGGCCAGGAGGATAAGGGAGATAGCCAGGACTTTCGGTATAGCGACCAGGGGGAAGGGGGAGGAGGAGTTGCTGAGAGAGATAGAGGCCAGGTCCCGGGTCTTCGTCGTATCGGAGCCCTAGAGGGTTAAGAGGGCCAGGGCTGTCAGGACCATGGCGGCCCATGCCAGAGGGCTCCACCCTAACACCTTGGAGCCGTCGAGGGGACCGAAGGGGATCATGTTGAAGAGGGCCAGCCAGGCGTTGACGAAGAGGCCTACGGACCCAAGGATGGCGTAGATGCCGCCCAGGGTTCCCAGGCCCAGGAAGAGGACCCCCAGTCCCAGGTTCGTCAGGGGGCCGGCGGCCGAGATGAGGCCGTTCTCCCTCCTGGAGAGATGGCCGTCGGATATATATACGGCCCCGGGGGCCGCGAAGACCATTCCCAGGGCCACGGCCAGGAAGAAGGCGACTATGAGTCCCGTCTCCCACATCCGGTACTCCGCCCAGCAGCCGTAGCCCTGGGCCACGAACTTGTGGGCCAGCTCGTGGAGGATGAAGGCAGAGCCCACCGCCACGAGCATCATCCCAAGGACGAGCGGAAAGCCCAGGTGATAGAAAGGGCCCGTCCCTCTCTCCACCCAGGCGAAGGAGAAGCCTATCACCAAGGCAGATATGCCAAGCTCCCTCCACTCCTCTCCCGAGAACCTCAACGCCTCACCTCGGCAGATATATCCAGCTCCGCGTAGTATAGGAGGCCCACCTCGGGCGGGAAGAAGATCCCGCCGTAGTCCAGTATCTCCCCGTTTGCCCTCTTCCCGTTGAACTCTATCTCTACGACGTCTCCCCTCCTCCCGCCGGTGAGGGCCCTGGCCACGGTCTTCTGGATGAAGATCCCGTGGACTTCCTCCCTCTTGAGGGTTATGAGGACCATGTCCCCCATCCTCACCCCCCTCGCCCAGACCAGCTCCTTGAAGAGGAAGGGGGAGAGGAAGGTGGCCCCCAGGGAGAGGAGTATCTCCCTCCTCAGGCCCAGGTCCAGGAAGGAGTAGCCCACGAAGAGGAAGCCCATGAGGAGGAGGTAGAACTTGAAGAAGCTTACGATCCTCATATCAGCCCTCCGAAGGCGCTCCTTAACAACGGCAAGAGGATCTTGGGGAAGGAGTAGAAGGTCCCCAGAGAGGAGCCTATGTTGGCGAAGGCCGTGACCAGGAGGACCTTGAAGGCCTTGTTCCCGTAGAGCTCTCTCAGGCTGGCGGCCTTGAAGGCGGTGGAGACGTCCCCCACCGTCACCCTCCGGACCTTCATCTCGGCAATGCCCGCGAACCAGCCGGCGGCCAGGAGGGGGTGGACGGCGGTGACGGGCGCCACCACCATCCCCACCAGTGCCGAGAGGAGGCTGCCGCCCACCAGGAGGACGGCCAGGAAGGTCGGGATGGAGTGGTAGAGGACCCATTGCTGGAGGGGTACTCCCAAAGATATCCTGCGGTAGAAGGCCAGGACGAAGGTGAGGAGGAAGAGGGCCGGTATCCCGTACTTGAGCAGCGTGCCAAGGCCGAACCTCTTCCGCGGGACCTGCGAGAGCTCCTGGACCTCAGGCAGTCCCTCGGGGCGGGCCAGGTGCTCCTCTATCCCCTGCTTGTGCCCTGCCCCCACGACGACCAGGATATTCCCGTACTCCCTCTGGAGCCCGAGGATCCTCTGGGTCATGTAGGCATCCCTCTCCTTTACCAGGACCTCGTATATATTGGGGGAGACCTTCCGGAAGCCCTCCAGGACCTCTGCCACCTTTCCCTCGCCCTTGAGTCCCTCCACCTCCCTGTTCACATCCTCCCCCGACATGGAGAGCCCCAGGAAGAACTCCTTCACCACCCGGAGCTTCTCCACCAGGCCCATCCTGGCCATGGCCCTCCGGAGGGTGACCTCCACGTCCCTGTCTATGAGGGCGAAGGGTATCCCCAGCCCCTGGGCGGTCTCGATGGCGGTGAGCATCTCCTTCCCGGGCTTCACCCCCGTCTCCTCCCCCATCCGCCTCTGGAGGTAGGAGAGGAGGAGGTTGGCTATGAGGACCAAGGAGTTTTTCTCCTTTATGAGGTCCAGGAGGGGCACATCCCGCTGCTCTTCCATCAGCCCCCTGTACCTGGTCGGGCAGAGCTCCACGGCCACGATGTCGGGCCGTAGCTCCAGTATCTTCTGGCGGACCTCCTCCACGCTCTCCTGGGAGATGTGGGCGGTCCCTATGATGGTGATCATCGTTCTCAGCGGGTATTATAACGAGTGAAAAAGGAGAGCATCGAATCACACTATTAGTTTTAAAGGACTTTTATCTTTTTCTTAAAGTGATAACTTTATATCCGAAAATCTTTCAACGATCTCGTATGGGCCAAGTCATCGATTCATTCAAAAGTTCTCTGGTCATTGTGCGAGATAACCCCGTGATATTGGGGGTGGCATTCGTGTCTGGATTGCTAGGGCTTGGAAGTCTTTTATCGGACTCTTCGAAGGCTTTTTCTTTCACCAGCACGATTCTGTATACAATACCTTTTTTCGTCGGTCCCTTCTTCGGCGGCGGTCTCCTCGGCATGGTGGTGGAAGCAACTGAAAAGCCCACCAAACTATCAACTTTCATTGAGTCGGGCAAGAGAAATTATGTTTCACTCCTCAAGGCAGTCGCCCTATTTTTTGCGATTTTATTGTGTTTGATAATTGGAACAGGAATTATAGTCGGTCTTCCAGCCGGCATTGTACTTATTCTCCTGCCTAAAGGTGCCCCGCTTTTTAAGTTGATATTCCTCCTTTTCATCGCGACTATAGCGATAGTAGTTTTCCTGATAGCAATCATGCTCATCCAGTTCTACGACATCGGCATCGTCGTCCACCACTACGGCGCCTGGGAAGCGTTCAGGAAGAGCTTCGCCTTCGCCAGGCCTCGGCTCCTGAGCGTCTTCTATTATTCGCTCTTGAAGGGCTCCATCGGGCTGCTCTTTGCGATACCGATCATAGCGATCCTCGTTTATAGCGCGCTCCAGATCTGGGCGGAAGCGGGGCTGAGAGGACTTGCAGAAGCCCCCATATTTATGAGCATGTCGATGCCGTCCATTGCGCTCTTCCTGCTTTTAGAAACCATCTTATCAGCCATTTTGACGACTTTTCACGGAGTTTTTTATCTTAGGTCTCAGAGTGACAAGTCCCCATCCCAATGAAGAAGTAACTTTTATAAGCCCTCGGGACCGATAGGCTGGTGGAGGTTCGCCATGGTAAAGATCGGGATAATAAAGACAGGGAATATCGCCACTTCCCTCATCCTGGAGCTCCTCTTGGACGAGAGGGCCGACAGGAAGGACATCGAGGTGCGGGTGGTCACCAGCGGGGCGAAGATGACCCCAGAGGAAGGGGAGAAGGCGGTGGAGAAGCTCCTCCAGGAGGAGCACGACCTCATACTGTATTCCACCCCGAACCCGTCGGCCCCGGGGCCCACCAAGGTCATCGAGAGGCTGAAGGGGAGGAGGGCCATCGTGGTGGGGGACGCCCCGGGGATAAAGATCAAGGACAAGCTCGCCGAGGCTGGCCTGGGCTATATTTTCGTGAAGGCGGACTGCATGATAGGGGCCAGGAGGGAGTTCCTGGACCCGGTGGAGATGGCGGTCTTCAACGCCGAGATCCTCAAGGTCCTGGCCGTTACCGGGGCCCTCAGGGTCGTTCAGGAGGAGGTGGACAGGGCCATCGAGGGCTGCAAGGATGGGAAGGAGTACCTGCCGCGGGTCATCGTAGACAGCGCCCTGGCCGTAGGTGCATCCGGCATAGAGAACCCCTACGCCAGGGTCAAGGCCATGGCCGCCTACGAGATGGCCGAGAGGGTGGGGGAGTACAACGTCAAGGGCTGCTTCATGCAGAAGGAGCCCGAGCGCTATATCCCGACGGTGGCCGCGGCCCACGAGGCCCTCCGGATGGCAGCGAGGCTGGCGGACGAGGCCCGGGAGATGGAGAAGGGCGGCGACGCCGTCGTGAGGAGGCCCCACTCCTCTGAAGGGAAGACACTGCGGAAGACAAGGCTGATGGAGAAGCCGGGGTAGTGCTCGGGCCCGCGGAGCTGGTAAGGCTATACGCCCTCTTTCCGCCAGGCTCCAGGCCCTGGGGGTCCCCCGGGTATTCGTCCAGTCCCTCAGGCTCCACTGGCTGGAGTTCTTTAAGAGGTTCTACTCGGGCCCGGGGACCAAGTTCAAGCTGTTTACCCCCAGCCGGAGATATACCTATACGAGCCCCCTCTCACCCTGAATTATTTATATAGGTACACCTCCAGATATAACCGGGGGCGCTGAGATGGCCAAGGTGAAGATCGGGATAGTGGCGTCGGAGTTCAATTATGATATTACGCATGCCATGGTGGAGCTGGCGAAGGAGCAGGCGGACTTCCTCGGGGCCGAGGTGACCCACGTGGTCAAGGTCCCCGGG
>JBBSVP010000054.1:0-6584 GCA_038046745.1 Candidatus Hydrothermarchaeota archaeon | reverse complement strand
TCGCAGTTGCCGCCAGGGCCGCAGGCGATCTTGCTGGCGTAAATCCTCACGGGGGGCATAGGGGTTGCCTCATGGACGACAGTTGCGGGCGGGAAGGAGTTGGAGTAGACGGCACCGATCCTCTCCAGCCCCAGCGAGGTCACCACGTAGTTGGCGGCGATGGTGCTGACCAGGCCCACGGTTGGAAAACCAACCACCACCAGGGCGTTGGAGAGGTCCACCTTCTTCTGCTCCATTACGACGATGTCCCGGTCCATGGGCCAGAATCTACCTCTTAGGATAAAGCCTTTACTCCCCCATCGCCCTGAGGATCGCCTCCATGAACTCCGCCCTCTGAGGGACCACACCCTGGGAGTACTTCCTGCCATTTATCAAAATGATTGGCGTATGCCATCCGCCCTTCAGGAGCGCCTCCATGAAATGGTCAAGCCAGGGCTTCACTTCTATCTCCACCTTCTCCTCCCCCAGCTCCCTGGCTATCCCCCGGGCCATGCGGACGCTCAGCTCGCATTCCTCGCAATCCTGGGTTATCCTGTAGAAGAGGAACCTCCCCCCGTACCTGTATATCGTGACCTTGGCCTTTACCGCCATCTCAGCCCACCACCAGGCCATCCCTCAGCCTTATGATCCTGTCCGCCCGCCTCCCCAGCTCCTCCTCGTGGGTCACCATGAATATGGTCTTCCCCTCCTCCTTATTTATCCTCCGGAAGAGGTCCACGATCTCGATGGAGGTCTGGGAATCGAGGTTGGCCGTTGGCTCGTCGGCCAGGAGGAGGGCCGGCTCGTTTGCCAGGGCCCTGGCTATGGTGACGCGCTGCTGCTGCCCCCCGGAGAGCTCCGAAGGGTAGTGGCTCATCCTGTCCCCCAGGCCCACGACCTTGAGGAGCTCCTCCCCCTTCCTGAGATACTCTTCCTTCCCACTGCCCTGGAGCATCATTGGGAGGATCACGTTCTCCATGGCCGTCAGCTCCATGAAGAGGTTGAAGAACTGGAAGATGAAGCCGAGCTTCTCGAGGCGGAACTCCGACTTCTCAGCTTCGCTCAGGATGGACGTATCGATGCCGGTGATCCTCACCGTCCCCGAGGTCGGTACATCGAGCATCCCCACCATGTTCAGGAGGGTCGTCTTCCCCGATCCGGAGGGTCCCATGAGGGAGACGAACTCCCCCTCCTCGACCTTTATGTCGACTCCCCGGAGGGCCGGTACCTCCACCTTACCCATGAAGTAGGACTTCCTCAGGTTGACGGTCTCGAGGATCGGGCTGCCCGTCGTACTACTCCCCCCAGATGGCCTTGATGATGTTCTGCCTGGCAGCCCTCCACGCTGGGTAGGAGCCTGCCACCATGGCCATGAGGATGAAGGCGAGGCAGGAGATGAAGATGAGCCGGGGTGTTAGGTAGGGCTTTAAATCGCCGAAGGGGAGACGGATGGGGTGAGTGATGAGGTAGTTGGCCCCTATGAGAGTCATGGCCAAGCCGAGGGCTATGCCCACTATGGCGAAGATTATGGCCTCGGCAAAGAACATCACCAATACGACATCGTTCTTGGCCCCTATCGCCTTCAGGATGCCTATCTGGCGCTTCTTCCCCTCGGAGTTGATGTAGATGATGATGGCTATTATGACGGCGGCCACGATGAGTCCCACCACGGAGACGAGATTCCCCAGGAGGATCATGGCCGTGGTGAAGTCCTTGATCGACTGGAAGCGCTCCTCCCAGGTCTGGATATCCCCCCTGGCGTTCTGCATCGCCAGTTCGAGCTTGGCCTTCTGGAGGTTGGTGGGGTCCCGGACCTTTATATTGACCGTGGAGGCCACATCGCTCACCCCCAGGACCTCCTCCACCTCGTCCTCGGTGGCTATGACGTAGTTCGACCAGGCGAAGGAGCGGGGGTCCACGATCCCCTTCACCCGGTAGTTCTTGATGACCCCGTTCCCGTAGGTGACCGTTATGGTCTTCCCGGACCTTATGTACTCCTTGTCCCCCACCTTCCCCTCCAGCTCGTCGGCCAGGAATAGAGGGAGGACCACATCCTCCCTGTCGTTCTCGGTGAGAAATTCGCCTTCCAACATCAGGGAGTTGGGGAGGACCGAGACCCCGCCCTCCCTCCTCGGCGAGATCCCCATCACCGCCCTGCCAAGGGACTTCCCCTTGTACTCTATCGTGGCCCCCGCTATTATCCGGGAGGTCGCCCCCTCGATGCCAGGGATCGCATCCAGCTTCTTCCTCAGGTTCCCGACGCCCTCTATGAACCTCTGGTCCTCCTTGGGGATGATGGTTATGTGGCCCTCGGCGCCTATGGCCACGCCCACCAGGGTCTGGGTCATCCCCTGCATCATAGAGGCCAGGAAGACCACGTTCACGTAGCTGAATGCCAGGGAGAGGAAGACGAGCCCCACTATCTTCTTGGACCTCATTATATCCCTGGAGGCCAGGAAGAGGCCTGCCCGCAGCTCCCGCCTATTCACCCTACCTGCCCTCCCTCCACCGCAGGTACACCTGGATGGGGGTCATCGCTCTCCGCCAGAGGAGGTACCCTATCAGGATGAGGGCCCCGAGCCCCGCCAGGAGCAGGGGGCTCGGTCCCCCGCGCCCGGGGTAGACGATCAGGACGAGGTTCTCCTCCAAGGCCTGCCTTCCGGTATCGTCCAGGTACTCGATCCTGGCTTTGTACCTGTACTCCCCAGGGTCTCCGGCCCTGAGGACGAAGATCGCCGGGGCGTCGTCGTCCCTCTTCAGCTCCCCTATGAAGGCCTCTCTATTCCCGGTGAAAGGAAGGTCTATAAAGACCTTGACTGCTTTCGCCTTCTCGAACTCCACGTTCTCCACCTTTATGTTCAAGGTGAAGCTCTCCCCGCTGACGACCCATGTGGGATCGGTGCTCACCCCCCCTATATCGATGGTGGCAAAGCCTCTGATCATTACGGGCAGCGTCTCGGTCTGCTCCTTGATGAACCCGCCGTAGCTCTCGAACCGCAGGTTTATGGGTATGGTGTAAATCCCTGTGGGGGTGTTCTTGTTGGTTATGAAGGTCATGTTCAGGGGGAGGCTCTCCCCAGGCATGAGGCCTTCGAAGTGGAAGTTGTTGGGCGTCTTGGACTGTATAATAGAGGCGTTCCCGGTGCTCACGTTCACGTCCAGGTTCTTGAGCCCCACGTTCCCGGTGTTGACCAGCCTGATGCCCACGTTGAAGTCCCTCTCAGACTTTACGTACGCTGGCAACGCCTTCTCCATCTCCAGGGCAGGGTCTGACTGCTTTACATACATCACCAGCGTCACCCCCTGGTAGCCCTTCTCGAACTCTGTCTCCTGGAACCACCTGAAGGTGAGCTCCGTGGGGTACGCGCCCTCGGTGGTGTTCCTCTTGACGTAGATGGGGAATGAGATGGTGATTTCCTCCCCCTGGTGGATGATCCCGAAGTATCCCTCCCCGGCGACCAGTGTAGACTCCCTGGCAGGTTTTGGATCCCCGACGTAGGCCTTCATCCCCCCCAGCGGGTATATAGGAGAGGTCTCGTTGAAGTTGAGGTCCACCTTGACGTAGGACGCCCTCCTGGTCCCCAGGTTCTTCATGGTGATAGTAAGGTTGTAGGTCTCCCCGGGCTCCACTATCTTGGGGTTGTAGTCCATCACGTAGAAATCCGGCAGGTTGGCGTGGGCCGGAGGGACGGCGGCCAGGAGCAGGATAGCCAGGAGGATATAGATAGTCCTCATACCACCGCCTTCCGGAGGAGCCTGGCGATCTCCTCGATGCCTATGTCGATGTCCAGGCAGCCTTTGTCGCCTCTGATCTGGAGGAGGACGCCATCGATGAGCTTCAGCTCCTGGACCTCCCCCAGATCCCCGTCTATATCGACCCTCCCCCGCCTATCTATGTCTACCCCCCTGAGGCCCTCCAGGGAGTCCAGGGCCACGGAGAAGGTGCACCTCTTGAGCCTTTCCATCGGGCTTCTCTCGCCGCGGTGCCGTATCAAGGCTTCCTTGGAAGGTTGAGAAGATTTCAGGACCTCTCCGAAAGTTTACACAACCTTCCGAGAGCCACGGCCGATAGCTATATCAGGCCGCTCGTCCAGTGATGATTGAGGCCTATGAGGTCGCAACTGTCCTTTGTCCTCTTCTTCCTGGTTCTCGTCGCCTCAGGTTGTGTCTCCTCTCCAGAGATGGGGCCTCCGCCACCTGCTACAGAGCCGTCCAATTACCAGACCTCCGTACCAGAGACTGCAGCGCCCCACCTCATCGAGCCCACCCTCTTGCCAAGAACAACCGGCGCCCCTAAAACCACCGCCCCCACCGAGACCCCTGCTCCATCTGCGGCAGGGGCGACAGCAGGGTAGTCTACCCCCCTTCCAGGCAGGCCCTCGCCTCCTCGTCGCTCACCTGCGGGAACTCCGCATAGAACTGGCCGACGGCCTGGAAGTGAGAGGGTACGTGGGGACATATAACTTCGGCCACCTCCTTGAGCCGGTCCACGGCCTCCCGGGAGGCAACGGGTACCGCCACCACGAGCCTCCGAGGCTTCTGCTTCTGGACCAGCTTGGCGGCCACCAGCATCGTGGACCCAGTGGCCATGCCGTCGTCCGCCAGGATGACCGTCCTGCCCTCCAGGTCCAGGAGATTGCTATCTCCTCTGTACGCCCGGTACCTGGCCTCGACCACCTTCTCAAGGCGGTCTATCTCGCCCTTTATGTAGCTCCAGGGGACCCCCAGCTGCCTGACGAGCCCTGCGTCTATCACAACCTCCTTGCCTGCGCCCACGGCCCCCAGAGCCAGCTCTGGCTCCATGGGCGCCCCTATCTTTTTGGTAACTACGATGTCCAAAGGGACTTTCAGTCCTTTAGCTATCTCGGCGCCTACCAACAGCCCGCCCCTGGGGATGGCAAGGACGACGACCCCCTCCCCCCGGAACCCCTCCAGGAGCCGCAGGAGGGCCCTCCCCGCCTCCCTCCTATCCCTGAAGAGGTACATCACCCGATCTCTATCACCAGCTCATCTCCCTCGAGCCTCTTGGAGAGGACGCGGGAGCCTGGCGGGATGGAGGAGAGGGTGAAGTAGGCCTTCCCCTCGGCGTAGGCCCTCACCTCTATGGACTCTTGCATCTTACGGATATCCACGCCCCCCATGGAACGGACGCCCGGCACCTTGATCCTCAGGATCATCTTATCCTCCAGCCGCTCCACCTTTGTCTCAGGCTCCTCCAAAACCTTCGGTACCGGCCTGAGGGGCCTCTTCTCCGCTACCGGCACCTTACGCTTCCCCTCGGTGATGCCCAACTTCTTCATGATCTCGTCCTCCTCCCCCTTCAGGTCCCCGAAGGTCTCGATCTCCACCTTCGGCTCCTTCCCGGTCCCGCTGGTTATCCTTATGCTCACCCCTCCCCCCCTCTTCCACGGCCTCTTGAGATCTTCGAGCTTTGGCTCCTCCAGCTCGAACTCCTTGAAGAGCTCCTCCATCCTCCGGAACTCCTTTTCCACGTCCGCGAAGAGGTCCTGGAAGCCCATGATGCTCGGGAACCGCTCCATGATGCTCCGCGTCTTGAGGCCTTCGCCACAGTTGGGGCAGAACCTCCAGCCAGCCTCCACCTCCTCCCCGCAGCCTGGGCAACGCATGCGTCTATATCAGCGCCGGAACTTATAAATATTCTGAGTTTTAAGGAAGCCCAGCACCAGATCGAAATCCAGGAGGGTTCTCAAGACCTTCCTGGCATCCCCCCTGGAGAGCCGTCCATCCACGGCAGCCCTGCGGGCTCTGGCCGCGAGTTCCGTTAGCGCCTGCAGGGCCCCCGGCGTGTCGAGGTCGTCGTCCATGGCCGTCCTGAATCTCGCCTTGGCCTCCCTTATCCAGCTCCCCACCTGGGGATCGTCCCTGCCGCCCTTCACCTTTCCCAGGAGTTCCATGCAGCCCAGGAGGTGCTCCAAATCTCTCTGGGCCCTCTCCATCTTGGCCAGGGTGAAGTCCAGCCTCCGGCGGTAGTGGACCGAGAGGAGGAGGTACCTCACGGCCCTGGGATCGTATCCCATCTCCATGAGAGAGGAGAGGGTGTGGTAGTTGCCCAGGGACTTGGACATCTTCCTCCCGTCCACGTAGAGGTGCCGGGCGTGGAGCCAGTACCTGACGAACCTCTTCCCCGTGGCCCCCTCGCTCTGGGCGATCTCATTCTCGTTGTGGGAGAAGATGTTGTCTATTCCACCGGTGTGGATGTCTATGGTGGGCCCCAGGTAGCGCATGGCCATGGCCGAGCACTGGATGGACCAACCTGGCCTCCCTTTACCCAGCTCCGTCTCCCAGTATACATCCCCGTCCTGCCTCCGGTGGGCCTTCCAGAGGATGAAGTCCCCCGCCTCCCGCCGCTCGTAATCGTCCTTGGAGACCCTCCCCTGCGGCTTTCTCCTCAGCCGGGCCAGGGTACCGTAGCCCCGGACCCTGGAGAGGTCGAAATATACATCTCCGTCCAGGCGGTAGGCCATCCCCTTCTCCAGGAGCCTCTTCACCAGGACCACTATATCCTGGACGTGCTCCGTAGCCCTGGGGTAGAAGTCCGCGGACTCCAGGTTAAGGGTCTTTATATCCTTGAAGAAGGCCCTCTC
>JBBSVP010000053.1:0-5922 GCA_038046745.1 Candidatus Hydrothermarchaeota archaeon | reverse complement strand
CTCGCCAGGCTCCTGGCAGAGATGGGGAAGGACGTGACCCTCTACTCCGTGGGGGGGGAGGGCTCCCAGGAGCTTGCGCTGGTGAGGTCCCTCGACCTGGGCCTTGAGCTGGTGGTGAAGGAGCTGCGGGAGGAGGAGCTGGAGGGCTATGCCAGGAGGGTCCTGGAGGCCACGGGGCTCCCCGAGCCCATGCAAGTGGCCATAGGGCTGCCCGTCTACGCCGCCTGCGAAGCTGCAAAGGAGGATGGACAGGAGGTGGTCCTGGCCGGCCAGGGCGCCGACGAGCTCTTCGGCGGTTATCATCGGTACCTGACCATATCCCCTGCGGGTCTGGAGAAGGCCTTGAGGGAGGATGTCAGGGCCTTGTACAGGACGAACGTGCCCAGGGACGCCGCCATAGCCGATGCCCTGGGCCTCTGGCTCTCCTGCCCATACCTGGACCGGGGTGTGGTAGGGGTGGCCCTGGGAATCCCCTCCGCCCTAAAGATAAAGGGCAGCGTGAGGAAGTATCTCCTGAGGGAGCTGGGGCGCAACCTGGGCCTCCCCGAGGCCGTCTGGGGGAGGAGGAAGAGGGCGATCCAGTACTCCACGGGAGTGGAGAGCGGCCTCAGGAGGCTGGCAAGGGGGAGGGGCCAGGGGCTGAGTGATTACCTGGCGAGCCTGACGAATAGGTTATAAGGTCCATCTGACTAAATCCTGGGCTATATGGATGAGGAGGAAGTCCGGAAGGAGGGGGAGAAAGTCCTGGAGGAGTTGTCCAGGGCCCTGGAGGAGATAGACCTGGCCGAGACCTACTATGTCGTGGATGAGATCAACGTCACCAGGGGGGATGCCAAGGGCCGGATCGATGAGGAGTTCAAGCTGATCTTGAAGAGGAACGCCCCAAGGCTGGAAGAGGACGGGTCCTTCGTGATGGAGGTCGGGAAGTGGGTGGAGTAGAGGGGGTGGCCTCCTACCTGGACTCCATCGAAGAGGGGAAGGAGGTCAACGCCTTCCTGGACCTCAACCCGAAGGCCCTGGAAGAAGCCCGCCTGGCAAAAGGGAAACTGGCGGGCCTCGCCATCGCCGTCAAGTCCAACATCAGCGTCAAAGGGCTCAGAGCGACCTGTGCCTCTTTTACGTTGGAGAACTACGTGGCTGGGTACGATGCCACCGTCATAGAGCGGATCAAGAGGGAGGGCGGTGTGGTCATAGGGATGACGAACATGGACGAGTTCGCCTGCGGCTCCAGCGGCGAGACCTCGGCCTTCGGCCCCACCCAGAACCCGGCTGCGCCCGGTAGGATACCGGGTGGCTCCTCCTCGGGCTCGGCAGCTGCCGTGGCCGCCTCCCTCTGCGATGCCGCCCTGGGCTCCGATACGGGGGGTTCCATAAGGAACCCGGCTTCCCACTGCGGCATCGTGGGGATCAAGCCCACCTACGGCCTCGTCCCCAGGTACGGCCTTATAGACCTAGCCATGAGCCTGGACCAGATAGGGCCCATGGCCAGGGACGTCCACACCGCCGCCCTCCTCCTGGAGGTGATAGCGGGCCACAACCCCAAGGAGTGCACGACCCTGAAGGTGGAGCCGCCCGAGTACTCCAGGCTCCTGAGCAGAGGGATCGATGGCTACAGGATAGGCTACGCCCGGGAGTTCGAGGAGTTCACGGACCCCAGGATAACGAGCGTTATAAAGAAGAGCCTCGAGAGGCTCGAGAGGATGGGGGCCGAGGTGGTGCCGGTGACCCTCCCCAACCTGGGGAAGGGGCTCTCGACTTACTACCTGACGGTCTTCGTGGAGTTCTTCTCGGCCACCAGGAAGTTCGACGGCAGGAGATACGGCCACAAGATAGAGGAGGTCTGCGGGCGGGAGGTCCTCCGGAGGATCCTGCTGGGCAGGTACATCAGCCAGAAGGAGTACTCTGGTAAATACTACAAGAAAGCGTTGCAATTCCGCTCACTGATAAAGAGGGATCTCCTGGAGGCCCTGGAGGGCGTCGACGTCATAGCCGGGCCCACGGTCCCGAAGCTCCCCCACAGGCTGGGGGAGAGCATGGACCCCATGGCCATGTACGGCTACGACGTCCTGACGGTCCCCACCAACCTGGCCGGCATCCCGGCAGGGGTGATAAGGGCAGGGGAGGTGGACGGGATACCCATCGGCCTCCAGGTCCAGGGAAAGCCCCTGGGAGAGCAGAAGATATTGAACGTCCTTTATGCGCTGGAAGAGGCGGGTTCCCCAAGGGCTCCGCCCTTGGGAAGCGGTGCCTGATGGAGACCATAATAGGCTTCGAGATCCACGAGCAGCTCGCGACAGGGACGAAGCTCTACTGCGGCTCCCCCACGAACTACCGGGACGTCCCTCCCAACACCAACGTCTGCGAGGTCTGCACCGGGATGCCTGGGGCCAAGCCCCACCCCGTAAACCAGGAGGCCATCGACGCCGTCGTAGAGATCGCCCTGATGCTGGGGTGCGAGATTGTGAAGGGCCCCATCTACATTCAGAGGAAGCACTACGACTATCCCGACCTGCCCTCCGGCTACCAGCGCACATCCCTGCCCATCGGGAAGAACGGGAATCTCAATGGCATAAACATATGGGAGGTCCACCTGGAGGAGGACCCCGGCAAGTACGACCCCACCAGCGGCAAGGTGGATTATAACAGGTCCGGCGTCCCGCTGGTGGAGATCGTCACCGCCCCCGACCTCCGCTCCCCCGAGGAGGCCCGGAACTTCCTGAGGGAGCTGATCAAGATCCTCCATTACACCGGGAAGGCCAGGACGGAAGGCGGGACTATGCGCACAGATACCAACATAAGCCTGGAGGGCGGGGCGAGGGTGGAGATAAAGAACATCAACTCGGTAAAAGGTGCCTACAAAGCGCTGAAGTTCGAGATCGCCAGGCAGAAGTCCCTGAGGAAGCGGGGCGCGGCGGTGAGGCGGGAGACGAGGGCCTTCCTCGAGGCCCAGATGATCACCAAGACAATGAGGCTGAAGGAGGAGGCCGATGACTACCGGTATATCCCTGATCCGGACATACCCCCCCTCCTCATAACCCCCGAGAAGATCGCCGAGATAAAGGCGGCCATGCCCGAGACGCCCGGGATGAAGGAGAGGCGTTTCGTGGCCCAGTACGGGGTCAAGGCCGAGGACGCCAAGGTCCTGGCCAGCGAGCTGGAGCTGGCCAACGCCTTCGAGGATATAGCCAAGGAGGTGGACCCGAGGTTCGCGGCCACCTGGGTGAGGGACGAGTTGAAGCGCGTCCTGGTCTACAACGACAAGTCCTTCGCCGAGTCCGGTATAGGGACGGGGCAGGTCGTGGACCTCCTCCGGATGATCCAGGCGGGTGAGATCACCCCAAAGACAGGAAAGAAGATCCTGGAGATCCTGATGGCCAAGCCCCAGCCTGTGGAGAGGATCGTGGAGGAGATGGGCCTCGGGAAGATCAAGGCCGATGACATCATCGAGAAGGCCTGCGAGGAGGCCGTGGCTGAGAACCCCCAGGCCGTGGCCGACTACATTGGGGGGAAGAGCGAAGCTCTTAACTACGTCGTGGGGCAGGTGATGCGGAAGACCCAGGGGAGGGCCGATGCGAAGACGGTGCTGGAGATGCTCAAGAGGAAGGTGAAGGGCTGATGATCTCCCTGGCAGGGCTGAGTCTCTTCGTCTTCTTGATCAACCTCCCCTTCGGCTACTGGAGGAGCAAGACCGTGCGATTCTCCAGGCAATGGATGCTGGCCATCCACCTGCCGATCCCTCTCATCTTCGTCCTGCGGACAGTCTCCGGGATAGGGCTGAGGTACGTGCCCATTCTCGCTATCTTCTTCGCCCTGGGGCAGTTCACAGGAGCGAGGGTTGGGAAGTCCCTCCAGGGCCTTGGGAAAAACCTTTAAGTATCCTCCCGTGATAAGACTGGGGTAATACTGGAGGAATAGGATGCCCAAGGTGACGGTGGATATGCCGAAGGAGCTGTACGAGGATATGATGACGCATGTTGGGCCCGAGCGGAAATTCGTCAATCAGTCCGACGCCATAAGGACTGCCGTGAGGAAGCTCCTCGACCAGATGGACGAGGTGGATAGGCGGCACGGGAGGCTGAAGACCCGGAGGGGGAGCAGGTGAAGGGCGTAGCCCTTCTGAGCAGCGGCCTCGACTCCGTCGCGGCCCTGGGATTGGCTAGGGAGCAGGGCACGGAGATCAAGCTGGCCCTGACCTTCGACTACGGGCAGAGGGCCGCCGGGCAGGAGATAGTGTATGCCAGGAAGGCGTGCGGGGCCATGGGAATATGGCACAGGGCCATAAACCTGGACTGGCTGAGGGAGATCACCAAGACTGCCCTCGTAAATACCGGCGAGGCCCTGCCGGAGCCCGGGGCCGATGAGCTGGACTCGATGGAGAAGGCTGCGGAGACTGCCAGGCAGGTCTGGGTCCCCAACAGGAACGGAGTTTTCATAAACATAGGGGCGAGCTTCGCCGAGGCCCTTGGATGCGGCTGCGTGGTGGCGGGCTTCGACGCCGAGGAGGCGGCCACCTTCCCTGACAATACACCAGAGTTCGTCGAGGCTGCGAACGGGGCCTTGGGATATTCTACTCTGAATAAGGTGAAGGTAATTGCACCGGTGGTGGCCATGCGGAAGGACGAGATAGCGGCCGAGGGGTTGAGGCTAGGTATGCCCCTGGAGTGGTCCTGGTCCTGCTACCTGCCGGGGCCCAGGCCCTGCGGTAGGTGCGAGTCCTGCCGGCGGAGGGAGAGGGCCTTCGCCACGGCTGAGAAGGAGGACCCCCTCCTCAGGAGGTTGGGACTATGAGGGTGGTCATACCGAAGGAGAGGATAGACTACGACGGGTCCCAGATAGCCTCCCTCTGGGCCTTCGCCGCCTTCGGGGTCCAGGAGGATACCATCGTGGGCTTCCGTGGAGGATGCGCCATAGGCCCCGAGCACATGGTGGATCTGGAAGATCTGAAGAAGGGGGAGGAGATCAAGTCCGTGGACATGGTCCACTTCATCGTGGAGCACTTCGACTCCACGGACCTGAGGCTCGCCTACCACCGACAGAGGCTCCTGGTCTCCATAGCCAGGGAGGTCCTGGAGGCCCAGGGTGCCAGTGTGGAGAGGAAGGGGGACGACCTCTTCTCCGAGGGGAAGAAGCTCTCCGTCTCCATAGCCACCGTCTCCCCTGTCTCCCAGAAGATCCACCTGGGCATGAACGTGAGGAGCGAGGAGTACATGAGCCTGAGCAGGATTGGCGCAAGGCCCGAGGAAGTGATCCAGGAGGTCTGCTCCAGGTACAGGGCGGAGTTGGAAGATATAGAGAAGGCCATGAGGAAGTCCAGGCCCGTGGGGGTCTACCGATGAAGGCACCCATCAGGGAGATCTTCTGCTCGGCCCAGGGGGAGGGGCCCTACGTGGGGGTGAGGCAGGCCTTCGTCAGGTTCGAGGGCTGTAACCTGGAGTGCGTCTACTGCGACACCCCCCAGGGGCCCGCAGGCAAATGCAGGGCGGAGGTCGCCCCCGGGGGCGGGGAGTTCATGGAGCTGGAGAATCCCCTGGGGCTGGAGGAGGTAAGGCGCTGCCTCCGAGGGTACAAGCAGGTCCACTCCGTCTCCCTGACTGGCGGGGAGCCGCTCCTCTACGCCGGCTTCATAAAGGCCCTCAAGCCGGGGGTGGATATATACCTGGAGACGAACATGGCCCTCCCGGAGGGGGCCCGAACGGTCGCTGGCGAGGTGCGGTACGTGGCCGGGGACCTCAAGGTCCGGGAGAGCTTCCCTGAGCGGGCCAAATACGACGATTACCTGGAGGCCATGGTGGAGTGCTTCAAGGCCCTGAGGAAGACGGGGGAGAGAGACTGCTTCGGTAAAATAGTCCTTTTGAGGGGGGTGGACCAGGGGGAGGTGGTGGGGGTGGTGGCGCAGATACGGGAGTAGATCTCCTGCCTCGT
>JBBSVP010000052.1:0-3152 GCA_038046745.1 Candidatus Hydrothermarchaeota archaeon | reverse complement strand
CCCCACCTCAGCCAGGAAAGATCTTATGGTGTAGTCCCCCTCCATCCCTTCCAGGACCCTGCAGAACCCCTTCTCCAGGAGGAGGAAGTCCTTTTCAGGCAAAAAGACATCGAAGACCCGGGAGATGCCCTCGTCCCTCAGCTTCTCATCCCTGGCCGTGGAGCTGCCTTTATAGTGATGGCCGCCGAAGGCCTCCAGGAGATCGTGCGCTAAATTGGCGCCCGTCGTCACCAGGACGTCTATATACCCCTGGCGGAGCATCTCCACCACCACCTGGCGCATCCCTGCCGGGACCATGGCCCCCGCCAGGCCAAAGAACTTGGTGGCCTTCTCCCGGTACATCTCCTCGTATATGTCCACGGCCTCGGCCAACCGCCCTGCGCCGAAGGCGCCGGAGGAGCCCATCTCCCTGACCAGCTGGTCCACGGTCATGCCCTTCTCGATCTTCATGGCCTTGACCCTGCGCATCACTCCTCGAGCCTCCTCATCCGCAGGATCTCCTTCACCCTTCGCGCCGCCACCTCGATGAAGAAGAGCAGGAGGGCTGCCAGGATAAAGTAGATGGATAGCTCCGCCTTCTGGACCGACTCCTCCCTGGTCCTGGCCCTCTCCAGCTGCCTTACGCTCTCGGGGAGGCCCTGGCTTATGGGGTGGACTGAGCCGCCGGAGGTCCTGGTGATCCCGAGGAGCGTCTCGTCGAAGCCCAGGTCCCGGAACTCCTTGGGGTAGTTGACGGCCAGAAGCTCGGCCCTGCCGTCGGAGCTCACCTGGTGGAAGCCTGGGCTGGAGGGCCTGAAGGTGGCCACGTACCTGTCCACGTCTACACCCGAGATCCGCAGGAGTGCACCATCCACGGCCAGCTGCGGGGTCTTCTTGGAGGCCACCACCACCTCCACCTCGTCCCCCAGGGAGACGTCGGTGGCCTCTATCCTCCCCTCCCTCCTCCTCTCAGGGTCCCCTATGGCCCAGTTGGCCATGGCCGAGATGAGCTTCGCGTTGGCGTCTGTGTAGACCTGGGAGGACCACTTGGTACCATCGTCGGTGGTGAAGGCCGCCACCCTCCCCAGCCCGAAGCGCCAGACCGTGAGGACCGGCTTCCCTCCGCTCGTTGACACGAGAGCCTGGGCGCTGGACTTCGGCGTCGCGTCGTTGAAGCCCCCCACGGAGGCCTTCAAGTCCAGCCCCTGGGTGATGAAGTGGGACGGGTTCTCGACCACAAGGGAGTAGATGCCCTCCTTCTTCTCCTTCTCCTTGTCCTCCCTCTTGAAGACGAGGCGCAGCCTCTGGTACTCCTCCGGCTTGTAGTATACCCCCCGCCCTATGTTGGCCACGAGGGACATGAAGACCTCGTCCGTATCCTCGCCGACGCCGACGGCGTAGGTCTTGATCCCATCGTCCGCCATCCCCCTGGCCCTCTGGAAGGAGACCTCAGGGAAGTTCGTCACGCCGTCAGAGATTATGACCAGGTTCTTGGAGCCCGAGAAGCCCTTGAGCATCTGGTCGGCGGCCACCTGGGCCGTGTATACGATGGTGCCCCCGCCGAACTGGAGCCGGGCTATCTTCTCCTCCGTCTCCTGTCTGTCCCGGTGCTGCCCGAAGGGCGTCAACACGTGGGCCTCGGCATCGAAGGCCAGGACCCCGAAGTAGTCCTCGGGGCTCAGGTCCCTTATGATCCTGGTGGCGATGGCCTTCTCCAGGTCCACCTTGCTGGTGGACCCGTATAGCCCCTGGGTGGAGCCCGAGACGTCTATGGCGATGACGAGGGCCAGCTTCTCCTCCTCCCCAGGGGGCTCGCCGAGGCGGACAGGGAGCAGCGTCTCCAGCAGAGACGCTCGGTACCCGCCCCGCTCGAAGGACTCCTCCCCCCCCACCACCACCAGCCCGTTGCCCTGGGAGATGTACTCCCGCAGGGCCTCCACGTCCTTGGGGGAGAGCCTCTCTATATCCTGGTTGTCCAGGAGGACGGCGTCATAGTTCGCCAGGCCCTCCACAGCCTGGGAGACCTGGAGGGTGTAGAGCTCCCGCAGGAGGGTCGAGAGGGGCGAGGTCCTGTCGGCCACCAGGAGGAGCTTGGGCCTGGAGAGGACCTGGACTGCCTTGTAGTAGACGTTGTTCTCCAGGAACTGGTCCTCCTTGGGGACCACCTCGGCCTGGATCTTGTGGGGCCCTTCCGTGTTGAAGGACTTGGTGAAGGTGAACTCCTTGATGGGCTCCCCCGAGGTCACCTCCTGCTCCATCACAGGGAGGTCGTCGGCCGATACCCGGAGGGTGTAGGTGGTCCCGTTCCCCACCTGCCTGACGATCACCCTGTAGGTGTTCGAGACGTCTATGAGGACCTTCTTGTCCCCTACGACCTCGACCCCCACATCCCCCCTCTCTGGCCTCAGCTCCACGGCGTGGATGGAGGCGTTCAGCCTGGAGGCGATGAGGACCACGTCCACCAGGTCACGGCCGTAGTTGTTCTTCCCGTCGGTGAAGAGGAGGACGCTCTCCCCCTTGTTGACGGACTGGAGGACCGCATCCCCCAGGGCGGACCTGTTCCCGGAGGAGACGAAGTTCACGTTCTCCCAGCCCAGGGCCAGGAAATCACTGAGCTCCTCGGGATACAGTGCCATGCTGCTGGAGTTGTCTACCAGCACCGTTATCGAGACGTTCCTCTCGATGGTGGACCTCTCCAGGGTATAGGGGGATGCCAGGGCGAGGAGGACGAGGAGGATTATCAGGGTCCTGCTCAGCGCCAGAAGGACGCTGGACTTCCGCCTAGCCCTCAGGAGGATGAGGAGGAGGGGGATAGCCAGGAGGACTATGTATGGGTGTTCGAACTCCATTACAGTTCGCCCCTCCTCCTGAGGAAGAGGAGCTCCCCCAGCACGAGGGCAGCAGCCAGGATGAGGATATAGTCCTCTATGTACCGCCTCACCTCCACGCTCCTCCTCTCCACCGTCCCTTTTACTTCTTCCTTCGGCACCGTCGAGCCAGGGGCGATCTCAGACTCGCGTTCGTCCAGGAGGTTGGTGGCTATGCTATCCCCCTTGAACTCGTAGACCCCTGTCTCGTCCAGGAGGAGGCGGTCCGTTGTAACCATGCCAGTGGGCGTCTTGACCTCCACCCTCTCACCGAGGGGTACCAGATCCCCGGTCGCGAAATTCTTG
>JBBSVP010000051.1:0-2366 GCA_038046745.1 Candidatus Hydrothermarchaeota archaeon | reverse complement strand
GGCAACAGCGCCATAGCGGTGGGTGGGGAGGAGGTCATGTACCGCCACGAGCTCACCTACTTCAACCCCACGGCCCTCTTCGTCGATGTCCATGACGAGATGGGGCCAGAGGAGCTCCTGGGTAGGGTGGACGGAGTCAAGAACTTCACCTTCCGGCGGGTTGGGCAGGACCTGAAGCTCAACGGCGTGGCGGTGAGATCGAGGAGCGGCGACCCGACGCGGTTCGGGGAAGCTGTCATGACCATCCTGGAGAGGTACGACCTCCCCATGATCCTCTGTTCCTACAGCCCGGAGGTCCTGGAGGTGGGCCTCGAGATAGCGGCAGGGAAGCGCCCCCTCATCTACGCCGCCACCAAGGAGAACTGGGAGCAGGTGGCGGACCTGGCCATAAAGCACCAGGTCCCCCTCGTCGCCTCCTCCCCGGGCGATATTCAGGGGCTCATGGACCTGGTCCAGAACCTCGTGGAGAACGGTATCCAGGACATAGTCCTAGATATTGGCTCAGCCCCCTCGGGGGAGGGCCTCGGGAAGATGATGGACAACTTGGCCATGCTCCGGCGCCTCGCCATCGAGAAGAGGGTCAAACCCATGGGCTTCCCGATCCTTGGGGTCCCCATGGTCGCCTGGCTGGGGGAGAAGGATCCCTACCTGGGGGCCGTGGCCGAGGTGAACCTCGCCGCCATCCAGACCCTCCGCTTCTGCGACCTCTTGATCCTCCACTCCCTGGAGACCTGGTCCCTCCTGCCTCTTCTGACCCTGAGGCAGAATATATACACGGACCCGAGGGTCCCCATAAGGGTGGAGGCCGGACTGAACCCCATATGCACCCCAACGGAGGCTTCGCCGGTCATAATGACCTCCAACTTTGCTTTGACCTACTACACCGTTGTCAACGATCTGGAGGTGGCCAAGACCCCCTGTTACCTCCTCGCCGTGGACACCGAGGGGCTGGCGGTTGAGGTCTCCATGGCCGGCGGGAAGCTGACGGCGGAGAAGGTGAAGGAGGTCCTAGACGGGGCGAAGGTGGCCGAGAAGGTGGCCCACAAGAAGCTCATCATCCCTGGGAAGGCGGCCAGGATCAGCGGGGATATAGAGGACCAGACGGGATGGCAGGTCCTCGTGGGACCCATAGACTCCTCGAGAATCCCAGAGTATATAAAGCAGAACTGGAAGTAGTATACCTCGGGGAGCTATATGGTGGTAGCGGTCTGCTTTATCAATGCGGCCCTGGGGAAAGAGGTGAAGGCCCGGAAAAAATTGGGCTCCGTCAGGGGGGCCCGGCGCATGATCGAGCTCTTCGGCGAGTACGACTTTCTCCTCATCTTAGAAGGGGAGAGTCTGGAGGAGATAAACTCCATCGTAGACGATCTGAGGGAGCTGAAGGAGGTCCGATCTACGAAGACGATAATAGGAGCCGATACCTAGGCCCCAGGTGTTACTGGCGTTCTCAACTTGAACACTGTCGAAAACCAAATGTAGATAATCCCCCAAGTATATCGGCTATTGGTGATTGAAGATGAGAGCTATGGAGGTCATGAAGTTGAAGGACGAGAAGGTATACGAGGTCCTGAAGATGCTGTGGGAGCAGAATGTGAAGCCCCACATGGTCTTCCTGCTCCTGCGGCTCCACGAGGACGGGAAGCTCCACCGGGGGAAGGAACTGGTGGACATGGGCTACGACATCACAGAGGTATACGACACCATAGAGCTCCTGGTGGCCAAGGGGGACCTGACGAGGTTCGGGAAGCAGACCCAGCTGACAGAGAAGGGGAAGCGGGACCTACGGTTCATCGCTGAGATAGTGGATGTTGCTCAGAAGCTGATCATCGCTTAGTCTTGATCAGCTCTGCCAGCTGCTCCACCTCTTCGAAACTCAGCTTGTCCCCGGACTTCACATGGACTGAGGAGTCCCAGAAGTTGAGGAGGGCCATGTACCGCCCATCGATCCAGACCTTGGTCACCGGCAACTCTTCCATCAATAGGGTCTCTTCGACCTTCATCTCGCACATAGTTAGATTCTATATGTAATTCCGCGTATATAAAACTTTTCTTTTCATAATCCAGTTATAGATTTTCATTTTTTTAAAGTTTTCTCCTGTAAATCAGATTTTTTATATAATATTCAAAAATATCCTGCCCTTCTTTTGTAGGTCGTAGAAAGATCTTTTCCGTTGCGAGAACTCCTATCCCAACCTCCCGGCCTCCCCTCTGACGTACTCCCTATACCTCCTGTGGACCCCTATAACCGCCCGTATCCCCTCCTCCCCAAGCCCTTCGAGCCTATGGTACCTGGGAGCCATGCCCGATCCCTCCCTTGCCCCCAGCTCCACCGCCAAGCGGATGGCAGCCTCCAGTCCCCCCTCCCG
>JBBSVP010000050.1:0-4064 GCA_038046745.1 Candidatus Hydrothermarchaeota archaeon | reverse complement strand
TCACCGCCAATAAGCTCTCCGACAAGGCCTACTTGGGGAAGGAAGCCACATACAACCTTGTCCTGAAGAACACCGGCAGGGAGAGGGATACATTTACCCTCCGCCTCGTCAACCATGACGGCTCCAGGGCTACCCTGACGGCGGCGGCCCTGGAGCTCAACCCCCAGGCCAGCGGGACGCTCCACCTATACGTGGGCGCAGAAAAGCCCGGGGTGTACAGGGTGGAAGTGATAGCCAACTCCAGGGGGGACGTAACCAAGGTGAGCTCCATCACCACCACGACGCGGATCGAGGAGAAGATGGCGGCCCCTCCTGCCACCGTCCTCACCCTGGCGCTCCTCAGGGAGATCGCATCCCAGGAGCTGAAGGGGAAGGAGTTCTACAGGGCAGACCCCAGCCTCTACGGTCCCCTTGCCACCGTTAACGAGTATCCGGAGCCTGCCGGTGAGGCCATGACCCTGGAGGGGGATGTATACGTCATCGCCAGCACCAGGATATCATCGAAATATCAGAAGGCTGACACCATCGTAGTCGCCAGGGGCGATCTCCCGGTAGACTCGGCGGCCGCCGTGCCCTACGCCCGGCTCCTGGGGGCGCCCATCCTCCTCACAAGGCCGGGGGACCTCCCCCAGAGCACCCTGGCGGCCCTGGAGAGGTTGGGCCCCAAGCGGATAGTGGTGGTGGGCGGGCCCCAGGCCGTATCGGAAGGGGTGGTCTCGGACCTCCAGCGCCTCGCCCCCGTGGAGCGGAAGGCCGGCGGGACCAGGGTCGAGACAGCCCTGGCCCTGGCCAGGGAGGTAAAGGGTCCGGCGCTCTTTGTCGTAGCCACGGGGAAGAGCCCCCTGGACACTACCATCGCCTCCGCCGCTTACAATGCGCCGGTCCTCTACGTGGAGGCGGGGAGGGTACCGGGGGGAGTGAAGGAGTACCTTAGAGAGCATAGAGGCGCCAGGGTCCTCTTCGCCCCCGATGTCCCCAGGAACGTCAGGGCCGAGGTGGAAGGGCTCCTAAATCCCTAGGGACCGCTTCAGGGTCTTCCCACCGCCGATGCAGAGGAGCCAGAGATAGAAGAGGAGGACCACCCAGAGGGACATCCCGTAGTTGAACATCCAGGCGTGATACATATCGAGGGCCCCCCTCCCGTACCAGTTCCCAACGGAGGCCAGGGTCGCAATCCTGAGGACATTGCCCAGGTTTATGAGGAGGAGCCCACCGGCCATTCCCAACCCCCGCTCCATCCATCGGACCCTGGGTAGAGCTAAAATCATAGCCAAGAAAGAGAAGTAGGGGAGGAAGAAGTTGCACTCCCACCCGACGATGATCGTCTGGGGGAGGCCGTCCACCGGCACTACCATCTCGTTCCCGGCAAGTTCATAGGGCACCCGGAGGAGCGCCAGGACCAGTGTAGAGGCGTAGGCGGTGGCCGCGTTCCAGCCCTCGAAGAAGCCCTGGACCCAGCCCAGAGGAAGGGGGGTGGGATAGGCCAGGAGGGCCAGGTGGATCTGGACATAGAGCCAGTAGAGGGGCAGGAAGGCCAAGGTGAGCCTTCCCATGACGAGGGCATAGGGCCTCCAACCCATGGAGAGAGATACACCACCTGGAGAGATAAGCCTTCCCCCGGGATGTAAGGGCAAAGGTTTATATAGGCATAGGCGTGCTACACTATAGCATGTCAACAGCTAGCAGGGTGATGAGATGAGCGAGATAGGGAAGAACGTCAGGATGGAGCGCATAATTAACCGGAAGACGGGGAAGACGATCCTAGTGCCCATGGACCATGGGGTCTCATCGGGCCCTATAAAAGGCCTCATAGACATGCCGGCCATAGTGAACAAGGTGGCAGAGGGGGGCGCCAACGCCGTCCTCCTCCACAAGGGGACCGTGAGGCACGCCCATCGGGGTTACGGGAAGGACATAGGCCTCATCCTCCACCTCTCAGGGTCCACCTCCCTGGGGCCGGACCCCAACAACAAGGTCCTGGTGACCACCGTGGAGGAGGCTCTGAAGCTGGGCGCAGATGCCGTCTCGGTCCATATAAACGTGGGGGCAGAGAACGAGGCCGACATGCTCCAGATTCTGGGGCTGGTCTCGGCGGAGTGCGTGGAGTGGGGGATGCCCCTCGTGGCCATGATGTACCCGAGGGGGAAGAAGATCAAGTCGGAGCACGCCGTCGAGGCGGTGAAGCACGCCGCCAGGGCCGGGGCTGAGCTGGGGGCCGATATAGTCAAGACCAACTACACCGGGGACCCGGACACCTTCAGGGAGGTGGCAAAAGGCTGCCCGGTGCCGGTGGTCATCGCCGGCGGCCCCAAGATGACGACACCGCAGGACGTCTTGGAGATGCTCAAGGACTCGGTGGAAGCAGGGGGGGCAGGGGCCAGCATAGGCAGGAACGTCTTCCAGGCCGATGACCCGACGAAGATGGTGAGGGCCATGACCAGGATAGTCCATGAGGGATTCGAAGTGAAGGAGGCCCTCAAGGAGCTGAAGTAGGGAATATATAGGGGAGGGCGTATACCGTTGGTGTATAGATGAAGTTCCTCTGGGTAGATGCCACCATAGGCCCCACATGGGAAGAGCGGAAGGTCCTCATCACCTCGGCCCTGGAGGCAGGGGCCAAGGGCATCCTGGTGAAGGGGGAGGACCTGGAGAAGGCATCAGCCTTGGGGAGCGTGGACCTGGTGGTGGACGCAGGGGCTGGTGAGGAGACCCCTGAGAAGGCCATGATACTGCTGGTGGGGCGCGCCGGAGAGGGGGGAAGGAAGGCCCCATTGCCCAAAGAGCTGGATAGATCCAAAGACCTGGCAAGGCTCCGGGAGCTGAAGGGGAAGGGGCGCAGGACCTGCGGCTACGTGGAGATAGAGAGCAAGGCCCACGAGCGGCTGGCAGCCCTGGAGGGGAAAGTGGCGGATTACATCCTGGTGGTAGGGACGGACTGGAAGGTGATACCCCTGGAGAATCTGATAGCAGAGCTCCAGAAGGTCCAGGTGGAGGTGATCGCTGGGGTCCAGGACCTCGAGGAGGCGAGGCTGGCCCTGGAGACCCTGGAGGTGGGGGTGGACGGGGTCCTCCTCCAGAACCCGGACCCCCGGGAGATCAAGGGCGTGGCCGAGGCCGTCTCCAAGGCCACGGAGGCCGTGGGACTCAAGATCGGCAAGATCAAGACCCTGAGCCCCGTTGGGATGGGAGACAGGGTCTGCGTCGACACCGCCTCCATCCTCAGGGTGGGGGAGGGGATGCTCATCGGCTCCCAGGGCAGCGGTCTATTTCTCGTCCACTCCGAGACCCTGGAGACCGAGTACGTGGCCTCGCGCCCCTTCAGGGTGAATGCAGGAGCCGTCCACGCCTACGTCCTTGGACCAGGGATGAAGACCAAGTACCTGAGCGAGCTCAAGGCCGGGGACGAGGTCCTGGCGGTGGACTGGCAGGGCGGGACCAGGCGCGTCGTGGTGGGGAGGGTGAAGATCGAGAAGAGGCCCCTCTTACTCCTGGAGGCCGAGTGCGAAGGGAAGGTATATAAGACCCTCCTCCAGAACGCTGAGACCATCATGCTCGTAGGCAAGGACGGGAAGCCCATCTCCATCTCCAGGCTCAAGCTTGGGGATGAGATCCTCCTCCACACCAAGGAGGGGGGGCGCCACTTTGGGATGGAGGTGGAGGAGAGCATCATAGAGAGGTAATCATGCTGGTAAAGGGACTCAAAGAACCTGCTATCTGCGCATCGCTCATGGAGGGGAGCGTGGAGGATTTCCTGGCAGCTGCCAGGGACGTGAAGGGAGCGGACATGCTGGAGGTGAGGGCAGATTCCCTCGAAAATTCCAGCCCCACCACCGTGAAAAGGCTCTTGAAGAACCTACGGATCCAGGTAGACCTCCCCATAATCCTCGCCAACCGGTGGGAGAAGGAGGGCGGTGTCTTCCCCGGGAACGAGAGGGAGCGCATAGACATCCTTCTGGAGGCCATGGAACTGGTAGATATGGTGGACATCGAGCTCAGGGCCGAGAAGGCCATGAGGGACGAGGTGATTGCCCTGGCCAAGGAGATGATGAAGCCAGTCATCGTAT
>JBBSVP010000049.1:0-1725 GCA_038046745.1 Candidatus Hydrothermarchaeota archaeon | reverse complement strand
TCGTCCACGATGAGGCCTGAGATGAGCCCCTTGTAGACCGTGGCAACGCCGGCTGAGTCCGGACTGAAGTCCCGGGCCTCCATGAACCTGTCCGCCGGGCCGCTGACAGGGGTCCTGTTTATTAGCGGAGAGATGGCTATCGCCCTATCTCGCCGCTGCTGGAGGGCCTTCTTCAGCTCCCGGATGGAGATGATGGGGAGTATGCTGGAGATAGGGTTGCTGGGCCCTATGATTATCCCATCGGCCCTCTCCAAAGCCTCTACGGCTCCGGGGCAACCCCTGGCCCCCTCGAGCCCCCGGAACTTTATGCCCTTCACCTCCAGCGCGCCCTTATGGACGATGAGGTAGCGGTGGAGGTCCATCTCCCCTACCGGCGTCGCGATGACCGTCTCCACCCTATCGTCGGTCATGGGGAAGACCCCGGCCCTGACGCCGAAGGCCCGCCTGTGCTCTTCCACCACTTCCGAAAGCCTCTTCCCCCCTCTCATGAGGGCCCCCCGATGGATGTGGACGGCCCTGTCCCTGTCCCCTATGCGTAGGATCTCCTCGGCCCCCAGATCCAGGAGGGCCTGGTGGGTGTGGAAGGTATCGCCACTGAGGCCGTACCAGGTCCCCTCTTCCACCCTGCCGCTCAGGGTGTAGAGGACGGTATCGATGTCGGGGGAGAGGAAGCCGTGGGGGAGCCACTGGTCCTCGGCGGTGTTGACGATGACGGTTATCTCCTCCTGTCCCATGACCTCCATCAATCCTTGGAGGAACTTCGGGGTGCCGGTCCCTCCGGAGAGGACCGCTATCATCCCAGGACCTCCAAGAGCTCCCCCAGGGCCTCGATCCTGAAGTCCCCCTCCACCCCGAGGCCCACGGTGGTGCAGCCCGCAGCTTTTCCAGCTTTCATATCATTCTCCGTGTCGCCCACCAGGACGGCCCTCGCGGCTGGGGACCCGAGGGCCTCGCAGGCCTTCATGACGATCTCCGGGTCTGGTTTGCCCCTGCGGACGTCGTCACCTCCCAGGACCGCATCGAAATAATCGTATAGACGGAAGTGCCTCAGGATCAGCGTGGCCAGGGAGCGGTGGGTGTTGGTCACCACGGCCAGGCCCAATCCCCTGCCTCTCAGCGCCTGCAGGACCTCCTCAGCCCCGGGGGCGACCGTGCTGTAACCGATAAACTCCTGGTAATGGGCATGATAGTACTCCGTCGCCTCGGGCGCCATCGCCTTCCCGAGGTACGCCTCGAAGTCCTCCTCCACGGGCGTGCCCCAGCACCTCCTGCGGTACTCCTCGGGGCCTATCTGCAGGTGCCCGAAGTGGACCAGGGCGTCTTCGAAGGCCCGGTGGCAGGATCCGAAGGAGTCCGTCAGGACTCCGTCCATGTCGAAGAGGACGCAGATTACGTCCATCCTATTTGGCCCTCCTGAAGAGGTCCTTGTCCCTAGGCCTCAAGAGGTCTGCTCCCGTCCCCTTCCCCTGGACCTGGAGGCCCTTGACCACCACCACCGGTATGCCCTCGGCGGCCTCGCCCAGGATCAGGGAGGCCAGGGAGGCGATGCAGTCCGCCACTGCCACCCTCGTCACCTTCAGCTCCTTCCCATACATGTCCTTCTCCCCCCTCCTGTCCCAGAGGGCCCTCACCCCCGAGGCCCCTATGGCCACGCCCACGGAGCCGTACCGGAAGGGCCTCCCCCAGGAGTCGGCTATGACCACCCCGACCCTCTTCCCTGTCCTG
>JBBSVP010000048.1:0-2669 GCA_038046745.1 Candidatus Hydrothermarchaeota archaeon | reverse complement strand
TCGAGGCATGGAGGGTCAAGGGGGCCCTGAGGAGGGGTACGATACAGTACCTCAGGGGCGAGGAGCCTCCGTCCCTGATCTTCCGGAAGGACATGGGGCCCATAGAGAGGGGCACGGCCGTCTTCTTGGGCGATGGAGTTGTGGTGATAAGAGGTTTCCCTAAGATAAAGAGGGCCTTCTACCTGAGATCGGCCCTCCGGAGGCACTTCCGGGGCGCCAGGGTGGCTGTGGAAGAGAAGATGAACGGCTACAATGTCAGGCTCTTCAGGCTCCAGGACAGCGTCTTTGCCCTCACCCGCGGGGGGTACATCTGCCCCTATACTACAAAGCGGCTGAGCCTCCTACCCGGGATCGAGAGCCTCCTGAGAGCCAAAGATGTAGTCCTCTGCGGGGAGGTGGTGGGTCTGGAGAACCCATACGTGACCCACTCGTATCCGGAGGCCGAGAGGTTCGGTTTCTTCGCCTTCGACATAAGGGAGAAGGGGAGCAACAGGCCTTGGCCCATAGCCGAGAGAAACGAACTCCTGGAGGCCCACCGGGTGCCCAGGGCACGCCTCTTCGGCGTATACGAGCTGGCAGGAGTCGCCGGGAGGGTCTTCGAGATCATAAAGGCCCTGGCGAAGGAGAGCCGGGAGGGGGTGGTCCTCAAGGACCCCGAGATGGTCCTACAGCCCATCAAGTATACCTCCTCCCAGACGAATACCGGGGACTTGCGGTACGCCTTCTCCTTCCCCTACGACTATGGGGTGGACTTCTTTCTCTCCAGGATTATGAGGGAGGGCTACCAGGCCCTGGAGATGGGCGAAGGAGGAGAAGAGTTGGCGGAGAGGGCCCGGCGGCTGGGGGAGAGCCTCCTATACCCCATGGTGGAGACGATACGGAGGATAGACGAGGGAGAGGAGGTGACGGAGGACTCCCTGGTGAGAGTGGAGGGCATGAGAGAGGCGGCGAGGCTGGTGGAGTATCTGAAGAAGCAGAGGGTGAACTGCATGATAGGGGAGATCAAAGAGGAAGAGGGAGGGCTCCTCATAAGGATAAAGAGGCTCAAACCGGCTACCAACGACAAAGTGCGGTCCGTCCTACGGGGGGACCTGGCCTGAGATGCTCCTCAAGAACTGCCGGATCATCACACCCACCGACACCATAGAGGCGGACATCCTCATAGAAGGGGAGAAGATAGCCAGGGTCGGGAAGGCGCTGAAGGACGCCGAGGCCATAGACCTGAAGGGCAGCCCGGTCATCCCAGGGCTGGTGGACGTCCACGTCCATATGCGGGACTTTCAGGAGGGCTACAAGGAGGACTTCGCCTCGGGGTCCAGGGCCGCCCTGGTGGGGGGGGTGACGACCTTCGTGGACATGCCCAACTCCAGGCCCCCGGTGACGGACGCCGCCACCTACCGGAGGAGGTTGGCGGTGGCTGGAGCCAAGTCGCTGGTGGACTTCGGCCTGAACTACGGCATAACACCAGAGAGCCTGGAGGAGCTGGATAGAGTAGCGCCGGTGGCAGGGAAGGTCTACATGGACGGGGCCCTGGGGGCGGTGAGTGATGTGGTTCTGGCAGACTCTATGAGAAGGTGCCGGAGGCTGGCGGTCCACGCCGAGGACCAGGGGGTGATCGAGGAGAACCTGCGGCGCCTGGGGATGGGGTCCTTCAGCGACCACGCCAGGATCAGGGCCCCGGAGGCGGAAAGGGAGGCGGTCAGGAGGCTCTCCGGCCTGGCATCCTCCCTTGAGAGGAGGGTCCATATATGTCACGTCTCCTCGGCCGCCACCATGCGGTACATGAACGAGTACGTCACCTGCGAGGTGACCCCCCACCACCTCCTCCTCACGGCCCAGGAGCTGGAGAGGTTG
The DNA here is from genome assembly GCA_038046745.1 of Candidatus Hydrothermarchaeota archaeon. Lineage (GTDB taxonomy): Archaea > Hydrothermarchaeota > Hydrothermarchaeia > Hydrothermarchaeales > JACQPM01 > JACQPM01. The sequence goes on along the minus strand of JBBSVP010000048.1, from coordinate 815 downwards.
GGGGGTATAGCAAAGACCAATCCGCCTCTCAGGGGCAAGGAGGACCTCGCAGTCCTCTGGGAGGCCCTGATAGCCGGTAGGATAGATATCATCGCCAGCGACCACGCCCCCCATGCCGCCGGGGAGAAGAGGGGACCCCCCGGAGATGTGCCGTCAGGGGTCCCGAACCTGGAGGTGATGCTGAGGCTCCTCCTGACCCAGGTGAAAGCCGGTAGGATGAGCCTAAACACCCTGGTGGAGAAGGCGTGCGAGAACCCGGCAAGGCTCTTCGGGATAATGGGAAAAGGGGCCGTGAGGCCGGGGATGGACGCGGACCTCCTTGTCCTGGATATGAAAGCGGGGGGCACCATCAAGGCCGAGGAGTTCGTCTCCAAGGCCCGGTACTCCCCCTTCCAGGGGTGGAAGACCACAGGTGGGGTGGATAAGGTCTTCCTGAGAGGGAGGTTGGCCTACGATAGGGGCGATATACTGGTGGAAGAGGGCTACGGGAGGCCCTTGGGCCTGCTCTAGCCGAGCAGGTGGGCCTTGAAGAAGACCCCACTGGTGGTATAATAGACGAACCAGAGGTAGGGGTAGGTGGTATTGGAAGCCGTCACCGTCACCTTCCAGTAAGGCTTTTCGTCCAGGATCTCCTGCTCGAAGCTCTTTATATCACCGGCCTTCACGACATAATGGCCCCCATACCTGTCGGCGAACTGCCTCCCAACAACGTCCTGCCGTATCCCCTCCTTGATCTGCTCCTCTGTGGGAGGGCCGGTAGTCGTCGGCGGCGGGGTGGTCGGGGATCCTCAAACTTCGGGGACCACGATCACGGT
>JBBSVP010000047.1:0-16498 GCA_038046745.1 Candidatus Hydrothermarchaeota archaeon | reverse complement strand
TACCGCGGTCCTGAGCTCCTCCAGCCTCGCATCGTGCTCTGCCCAGAGCTCTTCATCCGGGCCCTCCAGAGGGACATTCACAGGCATGCTCTTGGTGACGAGGAACCTGGCCGCTCTCTCGTCCCTGCAGACCCTCACGTACCGGCCCAGGGCCCGCGTCACCCCTTCGTCCTCGAGGGCCGTGATGGCATCGGGACGGATGAACCAGCTGACCATTTTTACCCTACGGGGCAAGGATAACATTTGAAAGGTGTCGGAGGGCAAGGAATTGGTGCCCGGGGACCGGAGCCCATCCATGCTCAAAAAGTTTAAATAGAGCGGTCGCATACCCGTAACAGCTGCAGGGGAGACTATGTTCTACGAACTTGTAGGAAAGATATCTGCCATATTGCTCCTCTCCATAACAGCCCTCCTCCTCATCTCCCTGGGGCTGGGCGTCTTCCTTGTAAAGAGGCACAGGGTGATCCTGCCCAAGCTCCTCCTCTTCACCGTGGATACCTTCTACTTCCACCTGAAGAAGCTGGCCAAGAAGTTCGGGTTGGGGGAGAGGATCGTGGACCAGATCGGGATAGAAGTCAGGAACCACCTCAACAGGGAGAGCTTCTCCAGGATCGCGGCCCAAGACAGGATCATAGTGGTGCCCCAGTGCCTGCGGCATGCAAAGTGCCCCGCCAGACTGGACTCCAAGGTAGGGATAGCCTGCAAGGCCTGCGGCCTCTGCATCATCGGGGAGCTGAAGGCCGAGGCGGAACGTCTGGGCTACGGATTTTATATAGTCCCAGGCGGCAGGTTCGTGGAACGCATAGTGCTCTCGGTAAAGCCAAAGGCCGCCCTGGGGGTGGCGTGCTCCAAGGACCTGAACATGGCCATGCACGACCTCTCCAGGGTAAGGTGCATAGTCCAGGGTGTGCCCCTCGTGAGGGACGGCTGCTTCCAGACCGAGGTCGATCTGAAGGAGCTCCTCAGGAGGATGAAGCTTGGGATCGAGGAGGGGGTGGAGGAGGTTGGGAGGAACTGCACCCCCACAGAGCCCCAGCGGGGTTGAGTTCACCGACGACCACATACACTTGGATCCCCCGTCGAGGGGGAAGGCATCCTGAGCGAGGAGGACCTCTGGAAGATCCACAACGAGAACATCGAAGAAGCCTACGGGGTGGAGCTATAACACTTTTCCCGAGCTCTTGGCTACCTTGTATTAATACCTTAATTGCAACTCTTCTATCGGTGCCAAAGTGATGCACCTCGTCTTCCATTGCATAGGAGTGGCAGGAGCCCTCTATAGGAAGCACGGGGAGCACCCGAAGGGTCAGTCGAGTGATGGAAAGTATGTTAATACCGATGGGTTGCAATAGGAGGGTCGTATGGAAGCGGTTGTCCAAGAGGGGCCAGTAGTCACGGATACAGAGGCGAAGTTTGAGCAATTTTTCAGGACCTATTATCACGATGAGGTCCAGAAGATCTCCCATTTTCCTGATACCAATAGCTTCCATGTAGACTTCGAGCATCTCATCAAGTACAGCTCGGCCCTCGCAGACGAGGTGATAGAAAACCCAGATTCCGCCTTGCCGGCCGCGGAAAAGGCCCTCAAGAACCTGGTGATAGGGAAGAAAGGCATCATAGAGCCGTCCTTCCTAAAAATAAATCTGCGGTTCACCAACCTCCCCCTCAGCCAGAAGGTCCTGATAAGAGACATCCGGCGCGTGGCCATAGGGAAGCTCATCGCCGTGGAGGGGATCGTGAGGAAATCCACGGACGTCAGGCCCAAGCTGGTGGAGGGGGCCTACGACTGCCAGCGGTGCGGCGAGGTCACGCGCATCCCCCAGGAGGGCGACAGGATGAGGGATCCGTTCCTCTGCCGGGGGTGCGAGAAGAAGGGACCCTTCAACTTCCTCGCCCAGGAGTCGGTCTTCGTGGATGCCCAGAAGGTCCTGATCCAGGAAACCTTGGACGATCTCCGGGGCGGAGAACACCCAAGGCAGCTGAGCATCTTCTTGGAAGACGACCTGACGGGCAGGATAACTCCTGGGAACCGGATAGAGTTCGTGGGAATCCTCAGGGCCACCCCAAAGCAGAGCAAGGACCAGAAGTCGAGGGTCTTCGAGCTCTTCCTGGAGGCCAATAACTACACTGCCATGGAGATGGACTTCGAGGCGGTGGAGATAACCAAGGAGGAGGAGGAAAAGATAAGGGAATTTTCCAAGGACCCGCAGATATACGAGAAGATCAGGGACTCCATAGCGCCCCACATCTACGGCTACCGCGATATAAAGGAGGCCATCATGTACCAGCTCTTCTCCTCTCCGACCTTGGTGCTACCGGACGGGGGGAAAATAAGGGGCGACAGCCACATCATCATCATGGGTGAGCCGGCGACGGGTAAATCGGAGATCCTCCAGTACGTGGCCAAGGAACTGGCCCCCAGGGGTATCTACACCTCTGGGAAGGGCACCTCCTCAGCCGGGCTCACCGCCACGGCGGTGAAGGACGAATTCGGGGATGGGGGATGGTCGCTGGAGGCCGGGGCCCTGGTCCTGGCGGATAGGGGCATGGCCTGCATCGACGAGTTCGACAAGATGGAGCCCGAGGACCGATCGGCCATGCACGAGGCCATGGAGCAGCAGACCGTCTCCATCGCCAAGGCCGGGATGCTCGCCACCTTCAGGGCCCGATGCTCTATCCTGGCCGCCGCCAATCCAAAGTATGGGCGGTTCGACGACTATAAATCCATATCGGAGCAGGTGAACCTGCCACCCACTATCCTCTCCCGCTTCGACCTCATCTTCTTTGTGAGGGACGCTCTGGAGGATACGAGGGAGGTGGCCAGGCATATATTGGATACTGTGACCTCTCCCCAGAGCGTTACCCCTGAGATCGAGCCCTTGCTCCTGAGGAAGTATATAGCCTACGCCCGCCAGAATGTGATTCCTGTCCTGGACGAAGAGGCGAAGAAGAGGGTGGAGGAGTTCTACGTGGAGATGAGGGCAGTTGCCAAGGACGCCAAGGACGTGCCCATCCCCATAACCGCCCGCCAGCTCTGGGCCATCATCCGCATAGCCAGGGGCGCCTCAAGGGTCCGGCTCTCCAACAGAACGACCCTGGAGGATGCAGAGCGGGCCATAAACCTGGTGAAGGTCTCTCTCAAGCAGGCCTTTGTGGATATAGAGACCGGGAAGGTTGATGTGGACTCCATCATGGTTGGAGTCACCAAGACCCAGCGGGACAGGCTGACCCACCTCTTGGATATAATAAAGGGGCTGGAGAGGGAGTACGGCACCGCCAAGAAGGCCGAGATCCTGGAGCGGGCCTCGAAGGAGGGTATCCCAGAGAGGGAAGCCGAAAAGGCGATTGAGAAGCTCAAGCTCGACGGTCATGTATTCGAGCCCAAGTTCGATTTCTATAAGAGCACGTGAGGGACGGCATGGCGGCCATTGCTAGGGGAACTGCCACGAAATTGAGGGCGAGGGACCTGGTGGACGGCGAGTTCGTCAGAGGGGCCTCCAGGATGGAGCCCAACCGCCTCATCACGATCCTCAAAGAGGATGTCTCAAGGGTGAGAGTCCTCGGGACCGTGGTCTCCAGGTACGTGAGCGAAGATCGTAAATATGGGTCCATCACCTTGGACGATGCCACGGAGACGATAGCAGTCAGGACCTTCAGGGAAGAGTTGGAGCTCCTGGAGCGTATCAAGCCCGGGGATATCGTGGATGTCATAGGCAAGGTGAAGGAGTACGAAGGGGAGAGGTACGTATCCCCGGAATCCATATGGCAGATCCGGGACCCCAATTGGGAGCTGGTCCGGAAGCTGGAACTCCTCTTGAAGGAGAAGAGGCTGAGGGAGAAGGTGGGCCAGGTGGAGGCATCCCCCTCCTCCGCATTGCCATCTCAGGCCACGGAAGCGCCAGCCGTGGAGGTGGTCGTGGAGGCAGCCGAAGGGAAGGAGGAGAGGGACCCGAAGGAGATGGTGCTGGAGCTTGTAGAGAGGCTCGGGGAGAAGGACGGCATAAAATACGTCACCCTCCTGAAGGAGAGTGGGCTGGCCGAAGAGAAGCTGGAGGGCGTGCTCAACGAGCTCATGGGCGAGGGCGAGATATACGAGCCGAAGATCGGGAGATTTAAGCGGGTATAAAATGTGGAGCTGGGAATTAATTAATCAAAATCTACCAACAATAGCAATTTTAATTTCACTCATAGCTTTATATAATTCTTGGGGAGCGAGAAAATTTGAAGAAAAAGAAAAGAAAAGAACAAAAGTTAGTCAAGAACTTCAAATGTACGGTGATATAGCAGATTCTAATACATGGGGCTGGCTTCCACAAGAAGTCAGGGGCAACAATCTAGAATATTCCGAGTACAACAAAGTAATTCAAAGATTTATTAGTTATGTCGAATTGGTAGACCAGCAAATACAACCGAAATATCGATATGTTGTAGATAAATTCAATTCCGGCTATAAGGACAGCGAGCGACCTGACGTATTTAAGAGATATCAGGATATCAGAGAGTTTTCCAAAAATAAGGCCATAGAACTTGGCGGGCAATTAAGAACTCTATAAAGATAGATCCGTATATGGTGACGCCCTTAAACACCAGGCCTAGAGCGACACATTTATAGCCCTGGAGGGCAAGTACGGCCCATGGACGGTCTCACGGTCCTGAAGCTGGGCGGCAGCATCATCACCAAGAAAGGGGCCGCCGAACCCACCCTGGACAGGGAGAACCTGGGGAGGATCGCCAGAGAGGTGGGTGCAGGTCATCGGGCCGGGAAGGGACGTTTGATAATCGTCCACGGGGCCGGTTCCTACGGCCACCCCATCGTCAAGAGGTACGGCATAAGCAGAGGGTGCTCGACGCCTGAGCACGCCTTCGGCTTCGCCGAGACCCAGAAATACCAGAACGAGCTCAACTGCCTGGTGGTGGAGGCCCTCCTGGAAGAGGGGGTCCCGGCCATGCCTACTCAGCCGTCCTCCATGGCTGTGATGGAGACGAGGCCCTGGAAGGTCGAGGTGGGGGGGCGGGAGCACGAGATCCAGATCCACGAGTTGATTTCCATGCCGCTCCAGGCCCTGGAGGGCTTCCTCAGGCTTGGCATGGTCCCGGTCCTCTTCGGGGTACCGGCCTACGACAAAGTCCAGGGCTGCTCCATCCTCTCGGGGGACCAGATAGCCCCCTACCTGGCCAGGGAGCTGGGGGGACGGAGGATAGTGGAGGCCACCGATGTGGAAGGGCTCTACACTGGGGATCCCCGCAAAGATCCGGGAGCCAAGCTGATAAAGGAGGCTTCCTCATTGGAGGCGGTCTTCGGGTACCTGGGTACCTCGTCCAACACCGACGTGACGGGTGGGATAAGAGGGAAGGTCCTGGAGCTCTTCAGGCTTCTGGGAGGCTCGGGGGTCATGGCAGAGTTCATCTCCGGCAACGTGGCCGGAAATATAGAGGCGGCCCTGGAGGGTAAGGAAGGGCTCGGGACGATCTTGAGGTTGTGATATGGAAGAACTGGTGGCGGAGGTCAGGCTGAGCGGCGAAGCCCTGGAGAGGTTCCTGGAGCTGCGGGACGAGTTCCTGGGGATACCCGACGGGGAGATCCTGGAGAGGCTCGTCCTGGCGTGGCAGGAGAACATGCGGAGGATTGTGGAACTGGAGATGCGCCTCGGGGCCTCGGAGACCACGGACTAAGACGAGAACCGTCTTCTCTACATCCGGCGCCTCGAGGATGTCCTCGATCTCGTAGAGTATCTTCGCCACGCTCTCGTTCTTCATGGATACTTTTTTGGTAATGCTACTTCCCGGTCACCAGCTTGATATCCTCGGCCTTTACGGTCCTCCGCTTGGCGTGCTGGGCGTACTTCCCGGCCTCCCTCGCGATCTTGGCCCCTTCCTCTTCCAGTATCTGGGCGAGGGCCTCGCGGGCATCCAACCCAACTCTCAGCTTCGTGGCCTTCCTTATAATCCGATCCATTGCGGTAAGCGGCAGTTCTCCCATGAAATCACCTCGATATGGCTATTAAAATACACATATATAAATATTTGTGGGTTTTGATTTGTGAATAGTTGCTGCGAGCTTAGCTATGGGGGAGAACCGGGAAGCAAGGGCAATTTTAGTGGCGTAGAGGCTTAGGTCCGACTCTTTCGCATGAAAACGGAGTTCTAGCTAGGCGTGCCGGAAGTACTGGAAGGCGCTGTAGACGTGCTCAGACCCGCACTTGGGGCAGAGGGTCTTCTTCTCCTTCTCCGCGATATCGACCCTGAAGACCCTCTCGCAGGCGTTGCAGACCATCATCTTCCCAGCCATACTCATCGTTCCCTCCTTTCCCTCGCGGACTAATAAACCTTACTCCGAACAGAAGCTTTATTATGGAAGTTCGCAAGGTCCTATTGGTAGCGATATGATCCGGGAAGGCAGGCTAGGGGGTGCAATGGACGAGGAGGCCGCCAGGTACATCTCCTCCTTGGCCTTCGACAGGACGCTCTTCGAGTACGACCTCCTGGGGTCCATGGCCCACGTCCTGATGCTCCAGGAGGAGGGGATCATCCCCCGGGGCGACGCCTCCAAGATCCTGAAGGCCCTGATGGACCTCCTCAGGGCCGGACCCGAGGCCCTCCACATGGACCCAAAATACGAGGATATACACATGGCCATAGAGGCCTCGGTCATCGAGAGGGCCGGGGAGGCAGGGGGGTGGATGCACACCGCCCGCTCCAGGAACGACCAGGTGGCCATGGCCCTGAGGATGTGGGTCAGGGACGAGCTGGACAGGTGTATATCCCTCCTCTGCAGGCTGGAGGGGACCCTCCTGCACCTCGCCGCCAGGCACTCTGGGACTGTGATGCCAGGCTACACCCACCTCCAGCCTGCCCAGCCTACCACCCTGGCCCACCACCTCCTGGCCCACCACGATGCCCTGATGCGGAACCTGGACCGCCTGGAGGATGCATACCGGCGGGTGGATCTCAACCCCCTGGGCTCCGGGGCCCTCTCCACTAGCAGCTTCCCCATAAACAGGGAGAGGACGACGGCGTTGCTGGGCTTTGGCGGGGTCCTGGAGAACTCCATGGATGCGGTCTCATCGAGAGACTTCATCCTGGAGGCCCTCGCAGCCCTGGCCATGACAATGGTCGATATGGGGCGGCTGGTGGAGGAGCTCATCCTCTGGCAGAGCCGTGAGTTCGGATTCATAGAGCTGAGCAACCGCTTTGCATCCACTTCCAGCATAATGCCCCAGAAGAAGAACCCGGATGTCCTGGAGATCGCCAGGGCCAAGACTGGGAGGGTCCTGGGGGACCTGGTCTCGGGTCTGATCATCATGCGGACCCTCCCGTACGCCTACAACAGGGACATGCAGGAGCTCTCTCCCATCCTGGCTGATGCCCTCTCCTCGACCAAGGACTCTGTCTCCATCCTGGAGAAGGTCCTGGGGTCCATGGAGGTGAGGGTGGGTAGGCTGGAAGAGGCGGCTGGAGGGAGCTTCCTGACGGCCACTGAGCTGGCCGACCTCCTGGTGCGGAAGCGGGGGCTTTCTTTCAGGGTGGCCCACCAGATCGTGGGGAGGGCCGTGGCAAGGAGCATCAGGCGCGGGGACGGCGAGGTCGATGCCCCTCTCCTGGAAGAGGCTGCCAGGGAGGTCCTCGGCAGGAGCCTGGGGTTGGATGAGAAGGCCGTGAAGAGGGCCCTCTCACCCCGCAGGGCCGTGGAAGCAAGAAAGGTCCTGGGGGGGCCTTCCCCGCCGATGGTCCGGGCGATGGTAGCGGCAAGGAAGAAGGCGCTGGGCGCCAAGAGGAGGGCTCTGGATGGGAGGCGGGCCAGGATAGAAGGCTCTAAGAAGGCCCTCCTAAGGGCTGTGGGAGGGCTGATCAAGTGAGCTACCGCGGAATGGCGGCCTCCATCCTGGGGGGCGCAGGGGTCGGGGACCTGATAAGGGTGCGGAAGGACGGCGCCATCTACGATGGGGTCCTCATGCCTCGCACCGAGCTGGGAGACGAGGAGCATATAGTCCTGAAGCTCAAGAACGGCTACAACATCGGCATAAGCACCTCAGGTGCCGAGGTGGAAGTGATCCAAAAGGGGGCGCCGAGGGAGATTAAAAGAGGCGCCATAATACCGGCCGATCCAACGAAACCCCCGGTCACGATTTTAGGGACCGGGGGTACCATAGCCTCCAGGGTCGATTACCGGACTGGCGCTGTCCATCCCTCTTTCACCGCCCAGGAGCTCCTGACGGCCGTGCCGGAGCTCGCAGGTCTGGCCAATATAAGTACAAAGGCCATCTGCAACATCCTCAGCGAGAACATGACCCCCAGCCACTGGACGGAGATAGCCAGGGCCTGCACAGATGAGCTGAACAGAGGCGCCATGGGGGTCGTCATAGCCCACGGCACCGATACCATGGCCTACACCGCCGCCGCCCTCAGTTTCATGCTCCAGGACCTGTGGAAGCCGGTGGTGCTCGTGGGCTCCCAGCGCTCGTCGGATAGACCATCTTCAGACGCCCCTCTCAACCTCGTCTCCGCCGTCAGGGTGGCATGCTCCGATATGGGGGAGGTGACGGTGGTGATGCACGGCTCGAGCAGCGACGACCGCTGCCTTGTCCATCGGGGGACGAAGGTGAGGAAGATGCACTCATCGAGGAGGGATGCATTCAGGTCCATAAACACCCTTCCCTTAGGGGAGGTGACAGAGGGAGGTGTCAGGGCCCTCTCCGAGTACAGGAGACGGAAGGACGGGGTGGAGGTGAAGGTGGACGCTCGGCTGGAGGAAAGAGTGGCCCTCCTCAAGATATCCCCTGGCATGGGGCAGGAGCTCCTGGAAAGGGCCGTGGACACCCATCGGGGCATCGTGCTGGAGGGTACGGGCCTGGGCCACGTGCCTGAATACCTCATGGAGCCCATCGCCAGGGCGAGGGAAGAGGAGAAGCTTGTGGTCATGACCACCCAGACCCTCTATGGGAGGGTGGACATGAAGGTCTATTCCACCGGCAGGGAACTCCTCACCAGGGGGGGCGTATCAGGCGGGGGCATGCTGCCGGAGGTGGCCTACGTGAAGCTCATGTGCGCCCTGGGGAGGGCCAAGAGCTATGAGGAGGCAAAGAGTCTCATGGAGACGGACCTGGCAGGGGAGCTGGGCCCCTCCATCGGGATAGAGTCTTTCCTGGTTTGACCATGAAGATAGGCTTCGAGATACACCAGCAGCTGGAGACCCGGAAGCTCTTCTGTGCCTGCCCGTCGCTCCTCAGGGAGGAAGATGCGGATTTCAAGATAGAGAGGAGGCTCAGGCCTACCCAGAGCGAGCTGGGAGAGACCGACATGGCGGCCATGCTAGAATTCATGAAGGGCAGGTCTTTTGTCTACGAGGGTTACAGGAATACCACCTGTCTCGTGGAGGCGGACGAGGAGCCTCCTCACTCACCCAACGACGAGGCTGTAGAGATCGCCCTCCAGATGGCTGCCCTCCTCCATGCGAGGATAGTGGACGAGATACAGTTCATGCGGAAGCTTGTCATCGATGGCTCCAACACCTCGGGCTTCCAGAGGACTACCATCGTAGCCATGGACGGCTACGTGGAGACGGAGGGCGGCAGGATAGGTATCCCTACTATCTGTCTTGAGGAAGAGGCGGCCCGGAAGATAAGGGAGGATGATAGGGCGGTGACCTACCGCCTGGACAGGCTCGGGATACCACTCATAGAGATCGCCACGGCCCCGGATATAAGGTCCGGGGAGCAGGCCAGGGATGTGGCCCTCAAGATCGGGGAGATGCTCAGGGCCACCGGACGGGTGAAGAGAGGGATAGGGACCATAAGGCAGGACGTGAACATCTCCATCGAGGGCGGGGCGAGGGTAGAGGTGAAGGGGGTCCAGGAGCTGAACCAGATACCGGCCATCGTAGATGGTGAGGTGGCCAGGCAGAAGAGGCTCTTGGAGGCCAAGATGGAGCTGGAGAGGAGGGGGATAGGGGAAGAAGAGCTGGGGGCGATGGTTCAAGATCTTACAGAGGTCTTCAGGGTTACCGGTTCCAAGGTTATAGGCAGGAAGATGGAGGAGGGGGGCTGCGTGCTGGCCGTCAGGCTCAAGGGCTTCCGGGGGCTCCTGAAGGGAAATCTGGGGCCCGAGCTCGCCCAGTACGCCAGGACGGCAGGGGCCAAGGGGATCTTCCATCTGGACGAGCTCCCATCCTATGGCATAAGCCAGGGGGAGGTGGATGGGGTCTCCAGGACCCTATGTCTGGGTCCAGAGGACGCCTTTGTCCTGGTGGCAGAGGAGAGGAGGGCGGCGGAGAGGGCCCTCCAGGCCGTAATCCAGAGGGCGCGCATGGCCCTGCGAGGAGTACCGGAAGAGACGAGGGTGGCCCAGGAGGACGGCTCCACCACCTACATGCGCCCCCTCCCAGGGGCCAGCAGGATGTATCCCGAGACCGACATACCCCCTGTGGCCGTGGCCGAGGAGCGGAAGGCCAGAGCGAGAGCCGCGGCTCCCGAGCTCTTCGAGGCCAAGGCCGGGAGGTTCGCCAGGGATTATGGTCTCGGCCCGGAGCTCGCCTCCCAGCTCGTCAGGTCCGATCACTCAGACCTCTTCGAGGCGGCCCTGAAAAAATTTAATCTGCCGCCTGCCGTCGTGGCCAACACCCTCCTGGGGACCCTGAAGGACCTCAGGAGGGGAGGGGTGGCTGTCGATAAGCTCCCCAGGGAGGCCCTGCTGGAGATCTTCGGGGCCGTGGCCAGGGGGGAGGCGGCCAAGGAGGCCATACCGGACCTCTTGACGGCCATGGCCAGGAGCCCAGCGAAAGGGCTTGGGGAGATTATGGTCGGCATGGGCGTGACTTCCATGGGGGAGGGGGAGGTAGCGGAGGTAGTCAGGCGGGTCCTCCAGGGGAGAGCAGATTTCGTGAGAGAGAAAGGCTCCGGGGCCCTCAAGCCCCTGATGGGGGTGGTGATGAAGGAGGTCAGGGGAAGGGCCGACGGGGAGCTGGTCAATAAGGTCCTCAAGAGAGAGATGAAGCGAGTCCTGGAGGAGAAGGGAATATAAACATACCCCGCCAATGTTGAGGTGATGTGCGGGATCGTGGGCTACGTGGGCCCGAGGGACGCGGCCCCTATCATACACCAGGGATTGAAGAGGCTCGAGTACAGGGGTTATGACTCCTGCGGCATAGCGACCATGGACGGCGGGGAGGTGAAGATAAAGAAGGGGGCAGGGATGATCGACGAGGTCGAGAAGAAGCTCCACCTCCGGGAGCTCCCTGGCAAAACGGGCATAGGCCACACCCGATGGGCCACCCACGGGAAGGTATCGGAGGAGAACGCCCATCCCCATACCGACTGCAGCGGGGAGATAGCCATAGTCCACAACGGGATCATATCCAATTACCTGGAACTTAGGGAAGGTCTCTCGAAGCGGGGCCATAACTTCAGGTCCGATACCGACACCGAGTGCATAGCCCACCTTATAGAGGAGGCGTACCACGGCTCGCTGGAGGAGGCTGTGAAGGCCGCCCTTGGTGAGGTGAAGGGGACCTACGCCGTCCTGGCCATCTCCAGGAAGGAGCCGGGGGTGATCTTATGCGCCAGGAATGAGAGTCCTCTCGTCCTGGGCCTCGGGGAGGGGGAGATCTTCGTCGGCTCCGACGTGGCCTCCTTCCTCAAGTTCACCAGGGAGGCGGTGCCCCTGGAGGATGGGGAGTACGCTCTCTTGACGGCGGACGGGTACGTGATCAAGGACTTGGCCACGGGGACAGAGGTAAAGAGAGGGCCCATCCACCTCGACTGGTCAGACGAGATGGCGGAGAAGGAAGGTTACGAGCATTTCATGCTCAAGGAGATCTCGGAGCAGCCCAGTACCATCGTGGGATCCTTGAACGTCTATCCTGAGTATATCGACGGGCTTGCGGCGAGGATAGGGAGGGTGGAGAAGGTCTACCTGGCCGCCGCCGGTACGAGCCTCCATGCGGCCATGGTGGCCGAGTACTGGTTCTCCCAGCTATGCGGCAAGCTGGTGATCGCCATAGACGCATCGGAGCTGGCAGGGAGGGGCATCCTCGATCCCAAGACGCTGGTGGTGGGGATAACCCAGTCCGGGGAGACCTACGACACCCTGGCGGCCATGAAGTACGCCAAGGGGAGAGGGGCCGAGATAGCGGCCGTCGTCAACGTCGTCAGCTCCACGGCCACCCGCCTGGCGGACCATGTAGTCCTCCAGGGCTCGGGCATCGAGATATCGGTCTGCGCCACCAAGACCTTCACCTCCCAGCTGGTCATCCTCCTGAGGACCGCCCTCTCCCTGGCGAGGTCGCAGGGACGGGACGTGGAAGCGGTCGAGAGGGAGCTCCTCAAGGCCCCCAGGTATGTGGATGAGGTAATCCGGCAGAAGGAGGGGATCAAGGCCGTGGCTGAGCGCTATTTCGATACCCCCAACTACCTGTACATAGGGAAAGGGATCAATCTGCCCAGCGCCCTGGAAGGTGCGTTGAAGTTCAAGGAGATCACTTACCACCATGCCGAGGGGATGAGCGGGGGGCTCCTGAAGCACGGCACCATCTCCCTCATCGATGAGCGGGTGAGGACCGTGGCCCTTATCCCGGCGGAAGGTGAGAATAAGACACGGCTCATCTCCAACATCCAGGAGGTGAAGGCCAGGGGAGGCGTCGTCATAGGCATAGCCTCCGGCGGGCCGGTGGAGCAGTGCGATGCCTCCATCGTGACGCCCTCCTGCCTCGAGCTCATATCCCCCCTCGTCTTCGCCCCGGTATATCAGCTCCTGGCCTACTACACCGCTGTCGGGTTGGGGAGGAACGTGGACAGGCCCAGGGCCCTGGCCAAGAGCGTGACTGTGGAGTGAGCATCAAAATATTTATAAAGTATGGACCTTCTACTCATCTTACTGTTTTTGAGGTGCTCCTGTGGTGACGGTGATCGTGGGTGGACAGTGGGGGGATGAAGGGAAGGGGAAGGTCGTCAGCTACCTCTGCTTGAAGGACAGGCCGGATTTCGTTGCCCGGGCCGGTACCGGCCCCAACGCCGGGCATACGGTGGAGTATGAGGGGAAGAAGTACGGCCTGAGGCTCACGCCTTCCGGCTTCGTCTATCAGAAGGCCCGGCTCCTCATCGGGGCTGGAGTCTTGGTGGACCCCAATGTGATGCTCCACGAGATCGAGTCCCTGGGGATCGGGAAGAGGCCCGGCATCGACGAGAGGTGCGGTATCATAGAGGCGGAGCACATAGAGCGGGATAAGGGCTCCGCCTTCCTGGCAGGGAAGATAGGGTCCACCGGCACTGGGTGCGGCCCTGCAAATATGGACCGGGCGAACCGCTCCCTGAAGCAGGCCCGGGAGGTCGCGGACCTACGGTCCTACCTCACCGACGTCTCGCGGGAGCTGAACGAGGCCCTGGACCTCGGGAAGAAGGTCTTCGTGGAGGGCTCCCAGGGCTTCGGCCTATCGGTCCTCTACGGCACCTACCCATATGTGACCTCCAAGGATACGACGGCGTCCACGGCCCTGGCGGACGTGGGCCTGGGCCCCAAGAAGGCCGGCGAGGTAATCCTGGTCTTCAAGTCCTTCCCATCCAGGGTGGGGTCCGGCCCCTTCCCGACGGAGATGGACCAGGAAGAGGCCGAGAGGCTTGGGATCGTGGAGTATGGTACCGTCACAGGGCGGAGGCGGAGGTCTGGGCATTTCGACTTTGATACGGCCCGCACATCGGTGGCTATAAACTCCGCCACCCAGATAGCCCTCACCTGCCTTGACTACGTGGACCCGGGATGCAGGGGGGCTAGCTCCTACGACAGGCTGTCCCCGAAGGCCAAGGCCTTCGTGGAGGAGGTCGAGGCCAGGGTGCGGGTGCCGGTTACCATCATCTCCACGGGGCCCAGCATGGAGGAGACCATAGACCTGCGGGGGGAGAAGCTCTAGTGACCAAGTACATCTTCGTGACTGGAGGAGTCCTTTCGGGTCTTGGGAAGGGCGTCACGACGGCCGCTGTGGGGAAGATCCTCAGGTCGAGGGGGGTGAAGGTCGACCTCTGCAAGATCGACCCCTACCTCAATGTGGACCCTGGCCTCATGAATCCTTACCAGCACGGCGAGGTCTGGGTGACCAAGGATGGATACGAAGCAGACCTGGACTTCGGCCACTACGAGCGCTTCCTGGACATAGAGCTCGACCGGGAGCACAACATAACGACAGGCAAGGTCTACCTCCAGGTCTTGGAAGGGGAGCGCAAGGGAAATTACCTCGGGCAGACGGTCCAGATCATACCCCACGTGACGGATGAGATCAAGAGGCAGATCACGGAGATAGCCAGGATCAACAACCCCGATGTCCTCCTTGTGGAGATCGGGGGAACCACGGGCGATATAGAGGGGATGCCCTTCCTGGAGGCCCTCAGGCAGCTCCGGATGGAGAACGGGAAGGAGAACGTCCTCTTCGTCCACGTGACCCTCATACCCAGCCTGGGGACCGTCGGGGAGCAGAAGACCAAGCCTACGCAGCACAGCGTCAAGGAGCTGAGGGGAATAGGCATACAGCCGGACATCCTCATCTGCCGCTCCCCTCGCCCCCTCCTGGACGAGACCAAGGCAAAGCTGGCCCTCTTCTGTGATGTGGGAAAACCTGAGGTGGTCAGCAACCACGACGTGGAGAACATCTACGAGGTCCCCCTGGTGATGGAGGAGCAGGGACTGGGGGACAACATCCTGTCCAAGCTCAACATAAGGGAGAGGAAGCACGACCTGAAGGAATGGAGGCGCTTCGTAGAGCAGGTGAAGAGCATCAGGGGCGAGGTCAGGATAGCCCTGGTAGGGAAGTACACGGAGTTGAGAGACTCTTACATAAGCGTTGCCGAGGCCCTGAAGCACTCGGGTTACGCCCTCGATACCAAGGTCGATATCCAGTGGGTCGAGGCCCTGGGTCTGGAAGACGACCCAGGAAAGGTAGGGGTGTTGAAAGGGGCCGACGGCATCCTGGTGCCAGGGGGCTTCGGGAAGAGGGGCTCCGAGGGCAAGATCCTGGCCATAGAGTACGCCAGGAGAAACGATCTCCCCTTCCTCGGCATCTGCTTCGGCTTCCAGCTCGCCGTTGTCGAGTACGCCCGGAATGTTTTGGGCCTGAAGGATGCCAACAGCTCGGAGCTGGACCCCCAGACCCTTCACCCAGTAATCGACCTCCTCCCGGAGCAGAAGGAGGTGAAGCAGATGGGTGGCACCATGCGCCTCGGGGAGATACCGGTGGAGATCGAACCCGACACCCTGGCCCACAGGATCTACGGCGCCACCAGGATTGGGGAGCGGCACCGCCACAGGTACGAGGTCAACCCTCGATATATAGAGGAACTGGAGGCCAAGGGGCTGCGGTTCAGCTCCCGGAGCGACGGCGGGAGGAGGATGGAAGTCCTAGAGATACCAGGCCGATTCCATTTCCTGGCCACCCAGTTCCATCCGGAGTTCAAGTCCAGACCCCAGAGGCCCGCATCGGTATTCAAGGCCTTCGTGGAGGCCGCCGTGCGGAAGAAGGGGATGGAAGAGAAGAAGCTCCTCCCACAGGCACGATGAGGTTGACCGTGAGGCGGGCAGGGGCCAGGGACTTCGTCCCGGAGAATACTGACGGGGAGCACCTGGGCGTGGTCTCGCTGGCCCCTACCTTCCACTTCATCCCCAAGCTCTTCGTCCGCCCGGGGTATCTGGGCCCGGGGGTAGGGAGGCTTTGATTGGAACGGCTCCCAGGAACGAGGCTGGGATTCAGGCGGTACCGGTTTGTAAGGGGCTACTACCGGAAGGGGGAAGACAGGTATATTATGCGATGGGAAGGAGCTGGTAAGAGGTAATGTTCGACCCCAGGCGATTCGCCCAAGAGGCCATAGCCGAGATAAAGGTGCAGGCTGGCGGGGGGAAGGTCATCATAGCCCTCTCGGGGGGCGTGGACAGCTCCGTGGCTGCGGCCCTCTCCCTCAAGGCCCTGGGGGGACAGTTGGTGGCAGTCTTCATAGACCACGGCTTCATGCGGAAAGGGGAGAGGGAAGAGATAGAGAGGACCTTCGAGGGGATGGGGATGAATCTCCGGGTAATAGATGCGAGCCAGCGGTTCTTCGATGCCCTCAGGGGGACGCGGGACCCGGAGAAGAAGAGGATGGTGGTGGGAGAGACCTTCATCAGGGTCTTTGAGGAGGTGGCCCTGGAGGAAGGCGCCTCCTTCCTGGTCCAGGGGACGATAGCCCCCGACTGGATCGAGAGCGACGGCGGGATAAAGAGCCACCACAACGTGGCCGGCCTCCCCTCCGGGATGGTCCTGCGGCTGGTGGAGCCCCTCCGCGACCTCTACAAGGACGAGGTCAGGAAGGTGGCCCGGGAGCTGGGGCTGCCCCCGTCCATATCCGAGAGGATGCCCTTCCCGGGGCCCGGCCTCGCCATCAGGGTGATAGGGGAGCCTACCCACGAGAAGGTTGCCATCGTGCGGGAGGCGAACGCCATCGTGGAGGAGGAGATCAGGAAAGCCGGGTTAAAGCCCTGGCAGGCCCTG
>JBBSVP010000046.1:0-1772 GCA_038046745.1 Candidatus Hydrothermarchaeota archaeon | reverse complement strand
CAACCAGGAAGAGGGGGTTGATGGTCTCCAGGGTTATGTGCACCCCCAGGAAGAGGACCCCGAAGGCCAGGGTTATGGCCACGGCCACGGTGGTGATGACGAACTTCGAGACGCCCCTGCCTATCAGGTATACATAGATGTTGGCTGGGGAGATGTAGAGGTACTTCAGCACCTTATAGTGCTCCCGGTCCTCCATGATCACATAGGAGATCCCGAAGGGTACGTTGAAGATGTACATGTAGAGGGTATTTCCGAGGAACATCAGCTCGAAGAGGCTGGTCTCCTTGGAGCCCACGAACCAGTACATCAGGACCACCATGAGGGTCGTCGTTATGGGCCTTATGACCGAGTAGATGGCGAAGAGGAGGGGGTCTGTCCAGTTGCTCTCCGTCTGCCAGCCCAGCCAGGCCGCGTGCCGGAAGGTCCAGAACTCTCTCATAGGTACCTCACTGGAACTTGAGGACGAGGGACCCCTCCCTCCGCCCCCTCTCCTCCATGTAGGCCAGGGCGTACTTTGCCATCAAGACGAAGAGGATGGAGAGGACTGCCAGGATGCCTATCTCCGTCCCAACAGGCAACAGGCCCCACTCCAGCGCGTAGCGCCCGCCCAGGATCTGGTTCATGGCGTCCAGTCCCAGGGTGAGGGGGATGAAAGAAGCTATGGTCACCACATAGAACCCCAGGAAGCGGACAGGGAAGTAGAAGCCTGAGAGGAGGAAGATGGGCTCCTGGAGGAGGTTGGAGATGTGCCAGGCCTCGCGGCCGTACATGAGGAAGAGGGAGGCGAAGAGCATCCCCATGCCGTAAAGGGCCAGGAGGGTGAGGAAGAAGACGGCCAGGAGCTGGAGGGGGGAGGTGAGGGCGAAGGAGACCCCGAAGATGACGCTGCCCAGGAGGACGGTGGACATGGCCCGGAAGGTGGTGTTGAAGAGCCCGCCTATGGCCATGCCCAGGAGCAGGGCCATGCGGGAGGTGGGGGCCATTAGGAAGAGCTCCAGGTTGCCATTCTCCTTCTCGTAGTAGAAGTTCGCCCCCATCCCCCAGAGGACGTTCATCCAGAAGGCGGCCATGGACCCCCCCAGGATGACCCTGGTCAGGAGGGTATTGAGGACCTCGGGGTCCTGGGTGGTGGCCTTGTAGATGTAGACGAAGGCCGCTACCCCGAGGAGGGGGAGGAAGGTGTCGAAGAAGACCCAGCTCAGCTCCCGGTTCGCCCCCAGGATCCTCACGTAGGCCCTGGCGTAGACGCACCTCATGTTCCGCTCCAGGCTCATAGGGTCTTCCCCACTATCTTGACGAAGGTGTCCTCCAGGGTAGGCTCCGTCTTGGACAGGTGTAGGACCCTCACCTTCTTCTCCACCAGGCGGGTGATGATGCTGGGGATCACCGCCTCATCCTCCAGGATGAAGCGCATCTCCGTCACCCCCCGCTCGGGCTTGTCCTCCCTGAAGAACCACCTGACCCCCGGGAGCTGCCCCATCTCCTCCAGGCCCAGTTCCGTCAGGGCCACCTCCAGCCGGAAACTGGCCTCCCCTTCCACCCTCCTCTTCAGGGCCGAGGGGGTGTCGCAGGCCAGGACCTTTCCCCTGTCGATGATCGCCACCCTGTCGCAGAGCTCCTCGGCCTCGTGCATGTAGTGGGTGGTGAGGAGGATCGTCCGACCCGGCTTCTCCGCGAGCCAGCTCTTTATATAACATCTAATGGCCCTGGAGGCGTTGACGTCCAGCCCCAGGGTAGGCTCGTCCAGGAAGAGGATCTTGGGATCGGTAACC
>JBBSVP010000045.1:0-3633 GCA_038046745.1 Candidatus Hydrothermarchaeota archaeon | reverse complement strand
TATGTACCTCCCGATCCCTTCTTCTTGGACTGTGCCATTGGGGAAGATGGACCTCTCCAGGGCCTTCAGGGGGAGAGTTGTCCTGGGGCAGAGGAGGTAGGCGGCCTCGCACCCCTCGCCGGTGGAGCCCTCCTTCAGGGTCGGGCGCTCGTTCTCGATCTTGATATCTGGGCATGCAGTGGCGCAGTTGCCGCAGACGGAGCAGAGGCCGGGGTCTATGACATCGTAGGAGAGTTCTTTGAAGCCCTTGCCCTTGGCTCCGGCCTTGACCGCTTCCAGATCCATATCGGCGGTCTTGAGGTGGGTCACCTGGATGGCGCTGGCCTCCCTCTCCCGGGCCTCGGCCAGGGACTCATCGAGCTTCTCCTTGGCGATCTTCTTTATGATAGCGGTGCCGGGCTTGACCTCCTCGATAGGCTGCGCCGCTATATAGCCCTCCTTTATGGCCCCCTCCACGAGCTGCATGCCCTTATCGGTCCTCACGATGATGGTGCTGCAGTCAGCGGGGGTGCCGACAGCCCCTACAGAGATGTCCGCGCTCAGGGCTGAGAAGTCCACACAGACCTGGCAGCCGACCCTCACATAGACCTTGGAGTCCGGGAGGGGTATCTCGGCCTTGACTCCTTCTTTCCCGTAGGCTATGATCTTCCCCTTTTTTATATCGAACTTCTCCACCTCACCCAGCTTCACCCCGTAGTCGTCCTGGACGAGGGCCCTGAAGCAGGTGTAGGCCCAGTTCTCCCTACAGAAGAGGCCTATGGTGAGGGCCACCTTGTTGGGCCAGTCCTGGTTTATATCCCTGGCCAGGGCCTGGGCTTTCCTTATGGCTTCTATATCGCAGGGGACGCCGACGAGGGCTATTTTATCAGTCATGGGACCACGTTATCCCACTGGTAAGCCATAACCTATGAAAACTTTTTTAAACTCCCATGCCAGAGAGGCTGATGTGCAGGGACCGGATTTGGGGGCCGTCGACAGGAGCCACGGGGTAAGGGTGGAGGGGAGCTTCTCCCGCCAGGTGGAGGAGGAGGATGTCCTGGGGCTGGAGCATGGGAATGTTGTGGAGATATCCGTGAATGTATCCTATAAAATAGAGGGAGAGACGAAGACCGAGGTCCTGCCCATCTACGATTTCGTGGCCCTTTACCGAGAGGCGCGGAGGCTCCGCCTGCCGGTCCAGAAGAGTGAGGGATACTCCCACGTTGTACTGGACGGGGACCCGGTGCCGGAAGGGTTCGACATCCTTGAGTACGTGGAAGACCTCCTGAAGGCTGAAGAATTCACCGGGATGTACGGCTGATCCCCGCATTCCTAGCGCTGGCTATGGTCTCCATGAGGCACCTCACTGCCAGGTCGGAGGTCATGTCCTGGATGTCGTAGGGGGGGCTCACCTCCATCACGTCGAAGCCCAAGAGCCCACCTCTGGCTATTCCCGTGGCCAGGTAGATGAGCTCCTTGCTAGAGAGCCCTCCGGGGGTCGGCATGTTCACCCCTGGGGCGAAGGCCGGGTCCACCACGTCCATGTCTATGGAGAGGTAGACATTCTCGCCCACCACCTCCCGCACCTTCTCCAGGACCCCCATGGGACCCATCTCGACGAGATCCGAGACGGTGATGGTAGTCAGGTGCCTGGCGAGGATGTTCTCTATCTCCTCCAGCTCCGGGGCCCTCACCCCTATCTCCACGCTCCGCTCGACGTCCACGTTCTTGAGGTCGGCAATGTCGCAGACCACGGAACCGTAATACTCCCTCTTGGAGCAGATGAAGTCCGGGTGGGCGTCTAGATATACGAAGCTGATCTTTCTCTTGGCCTTGCTCAAGCCTTTCAGGGTCTCATAGGTTATGGAATGGTCCCCGCCCACGATCACGGGCCTCTTCCCGGCCCTCGCCACCCTCTCCACGATCCCTGCCACGGCCTCTTTCTTTATATCGCCGTAGTCCAGGATCTTGCTGGTAAGGGCACCCCGCTGGGGCTGGATGAGATGGGTGGCCTTCTCCCGCCTGACGACCAGTCGTCGGTGGGAGACGCGCCTCATCCTCCCAGGCGCCTTTGAGGCGCCTCGCCTGGTACTTATGGACCCACCCTCGTCTGGGACGCCCATGACCACGGTGTCGGCCTCCTGGAAGCTCTCGGTGTTGGCGAAGGCGAACCGCATATGGAGCCCTACTTCTTATCCCAGCGCTGCCTCTTCCTCTCCGAGAGCCTCTCCGCCACCCGGAAGGTCTTGAGGAGGTCCTTGAGCTTGAAGATGTCCCCCCCCTCGAACTCCACGGTCTCCGCCAGCTTCTTGTCGCAGACCTGCCTGAAGATCTCTTCGCCCAGGGGCGTCCTGGTCAGGACGGTGCAGTAGTTGGGCGGGGAGCCCGCCTTCCCCACGCTTATGTCCGCCCACTCCCCCGTGAAGTCCCCGCAGTAAGAGCACCCATTCCTTACGTAGGGCTTGGTATCGGCCAGGTCGAACTTGAATTCTGAACCGTCCTTAGTCTCTACGGTCATGTCCTTTTTTATATCGATCTTATAGAGGTTCCTGACGTTTATGCTCTCGTGACGGAAGATGAGGTACGGCAGTAGCTCGTACTTGAATATCTCCCAGCAGAAGAGGCCCAGGGTGAGCTTGATCTTCTTCCTGTACTTGCCCAGCTTGCTCTCCTGTATTGCCCTGACGGCCCTTATGACGCAGGGGACCCCTACAACAGCGATGTTGTTTATGGTGGGGTCCGCGACCGCCGCCCGCAGGTCCCGCAGGACCGGGTACCAGATGTACTTGATTTTCATGGACTTCTGGAGGTCCGTGAAGCGCCTCGCTACGATGGCGTGGGGGTGGTACTCCTCGTCGGAGGAGACGACGATGGCGCAGTCCACGATCCCGGTCTCCAGGATGTACTTCAGGTGCATCACGCCGAAGCCCAGGTGGCGCGACTCGTCCTGGTAGCAGAGCCGGTAGATCCGCTTCTCCGCCTCGTTGTAGGAGACGTACTCGCCGGTGCGGAACAGGCTCTGGATGAACCCTTCCGCGAAGACGTGCATGATGGCGGACATCTCCGTGAAGTCCTTGGCGTCCAGGATGACGCGCAGGGACGGCCCGGACTGACCCTCGGACAGGAGGCCGCCGCCGTTCACCAGGGCGCGCTTGCGGAAGACGTCCAGGTGGCGCGCCTCGTCCATGATCTGGGAGAGGAGGAAGAGCTTCGTCTCGTAGTGGGCGGGGTTGATCTTGGGCAGCCATTGGCCGGGGGCGTCGCCGGCGATGAACTCGACCTCCGTGAGGAAGGTGCAGAGCTGGCACATCGCGCGCTCGACATCGTCCGGCAGCGGCTGGACGGTCTCCCAGGGGATGTCCGTGGCGGACGACCACTGGCGCTGGACGGCTTCCTCGTACAAGAGGCGGGAGTTCTCCGACAGACGTCCGCCTTGTCCGCGTAGTAGATGCCGGTGCGCGGGGCGTCCTTGCGGGCGCGGGCGTCGCGCGGGAGGAGTGTCGAGGTCTCCGCGTGCTCGGGCACCTCGCGGCCTGCCTCGATCTCGTCGAACGTTAGGCCGCGCCGTCCCGGCAGCACCCTCTCGACCTTCCTGGCGTCGTCCGGCCGGAGCCAGCTCAAGTCGAGCTGGAGGTCCTCCTCCGGGGTGTAAAG
>JBBSVP010000044.1:0-10570 GCA_038046745.1 Candidatus Hydrothermarchaeota archaeon | reverse complement strand
CGTTCACAGCGTTAGATTTATATACGCCCCGGATCGAGAGGAAGCCCTCGGTGAACTATGGCCATCAAGCCCGGAAGAATCTACAGGGTCCCAAAGAACAGGGCCTATACCAGGAAGGAGTACATGAAGGGGACCCCAGGCTCCAAGATCACCATCTTCGACATGGGGGAATTGGTGGCAACAGACAAGTTTGACTTGGAGATGTCCCTCTGCGCCAAGGAGCCCTCCCAGATCACCCACAACGCCCTGGAGGCATCCAGGGTCGCTGCCAACAGGCACCTTCTCAAGAAGACCGGGAAGACAGGCTACTACCTCAAATTCCGCGTGTATCCCCACAACGTCCTGAGGGAGAACAAACAGGCGACGGGGGCTGGTGCCGATAGGGTCTCTGACGGGATGCGCCGGTCCTTCGGGAAGGCGGTGGGCCTGGGCGCCGTGGTGCGGAAGGGGCAGAAGGTCATGACCATCCGCGTGAACCTGCCCCACTACCAGTCGGGACGAGCTTCCCTTATAAGGGCAGCCGCCAAGCTGCCCATGCCCTGCGGCGTGAGCATCGAGAAGGGAAAGGAACTCCTGAAGCTCTGATCTCTCTATTCCGGTCTTATCGCACCCTGTTTTCCATCGCTCAAATTGGGAGAGTTTTTATCGCCGCGAGATGTAGTACTATTACGTGGAGGTAGTAGCGACGCTGGACGAGCTGGCTTCCATACAGCCGGGCCTGGGGACGGTAATGCTCGAGTACAGCCGGTGGTACTGGATCATAAGGTACAGGCTGCCCGAGAGGGCGCCGGACTTCCTGGACATCAACCCGTGATAAGGATCAGGTCGATGAGCGGGAGCTGGGGGCGAGCAAGGAGCTCATAAAGGGGTGGAAGGGGAAGAAGGGCCTGGTGGTGAAGTCTGAAGGCGGTGGTGGAGGAGTACTTGGCACTGATGTAAACCCAGAATTAATAAGGGGTCAGGATAACTAAGACGATGGGCGAGTGATGTGGATTCTGTAGGGGTCCTCTGCAACGACGCGGCTATGGAGGAGGGCGCCGTCCTTGCCAGGAGGGTCCTCCAGGCCATCTCCGGCAAGTTCGCCTACGGGGAGATGAGAGTAGTATTCATCCTCTACTCCCTGAGGTCTACCCCCCAAACAGCCGAGAATGTCTACCGCATGGAAGAGCTCGGTAAGAGATACAAGGTCCAGTCCAAGGTCGAGGCGGTGGAGGCCGGGAGGATCGAGGAGGTGGCGGAGGGCATAGCCAAGGCGGCCCGGGGCCTTCTGACCGTCTTCGTATCATCCGCCGAGACGGAACTGATCGATGCCCTCAGGAAGTCTGGCCCCAGATTGGGGATCTCGGAGGTGCCCATACCAGCCATGGTCTCGAGCCTTATGAGCAGGAACGTCTTCACCCTCCATCCAGGTACATCGGTGCTGGAAGCCGCCAGGAAGACATGCGAGAAGGACGTGGGCTGCATAGTGGTGGCCGAAGGGGGCCAGGTCCTGGGGATGGTGACCCGCCAGGATATAATAAAGGTCTTCTCGGGATCCAAGGACCCCGCGGCCCTCACCCTGGGCGAGATCATGGCCTCCCCGGCAATATGCACAGACTCCGGGGCAGACATCGTGGAGGTCTCCAGGGTCATGAGGGAGAAGAAGGTGAAGAGGCTCCCGGTCATGGAGGGCGGCAGGCTGGTGGGGATCGTCTCCGTGACCGACTTCCTGAAGGTCCCGCCCAGGCACCGTGAGAAGATATGGCAGAAGCTCATGGAGCTCACAGAGGAGACGGCTTCGCCAAGACTCTAAAGCCCAGAAAGGATTAAGAGCTTCCAGGCCTATTATAATTATCATGAGGATCGTGGCGGTACTCCTCGTCCTGCTCCTCTCCGCATGCCTCAGCCAGTCCCCGCCGCCGGAGGGAGCAAGGGGCAATGTTCTCTACGGCGACGGCTATACCGGCTATTTGGCCGAGCCCGGGCAGCCAGGGAAGTATCCTGGCGTGGTCATGATCCACGAGTGGTGGGGGCTGAACGAGAACATCCGCGGGATGGCGGACCAGCTCTCGAGGGAGGGATACGTGGTACTGGCCGTAGACCTCTACGGCGATCGGGTGGCCACCGACCCTGGGGAGGCCCGGGAGCTCTCCTCCGAGGTGAACAGCAACCCCCAGGGGGCCCTGAGGAACCTCAAGAGCGCCGTCGGCTTCCTCAGGTCCAGGGAGAACGTCGCAAAGGACTCTATCGCCTCCCTGGGCTGGTGCTTCGGGGGTGGCTGGAGCCTGCAGCTGGCCCTCAGCGGGGAGGACCTGGCGGCGACGGTCATCTACTACGGGCGGCTAGAGACCGACCCTGGGAAGCTCTCTGCGATGAAGGGGCCCGTCCTCGGGATCTTCGGCGACCAGGATAGATCGATACCCGTAGCCACCGTGGAGGAGTTCAGGGCATCCCTCGATGCGGCGGGGGTCGAGAACGAGGTCTACATCTACCCGGGGGTGGGCCATGCCTTCGCAAACCCCACCGGCACGGGTTATGCCCCCGAGGAGACCAGGGATGCCTGGGGAAAGACCCTCGCATTCCTGGAGAAGAAGATGAAGCGCGGGAAATAGCGGCTTAGAGCTCGTAGCTCTCCCCAGGCCGGAGAATGACGGCTTTCGTCTTCCCTTTCGCCTCTATCAACTCCCGGAACTCCGTCGCCTCTTTCACGAGGACCGGGAACGTCCCGAAGTGCATGGGGATCGCCACGCGGGGGGAGACCAGCTCCACGGCCCTCGCAGCCAGGGCTGGGCTGAGGGTGTAGCGGTCCCCGATGGGGACGAGGAAGAGGTCCGGCTTGAAGAGCTCCCCTATGAGCCTCATATCGCTGAAGAGGCCCGTGTCTCCGGCGTGGTAGACCCGTCTCCCCTCCATCTCGATGACGAAGCCGGCGGCGGTCCCCATATACCGCCCCGCGTGGCTGCTGGAATGCCAGGCAGGGACCATCGTCACCAGGACGCCCCCCAGGTCGAGGGTGCCGTAGAAGTTCATCCCCTCCGCCTCGATCCCCTCTTCCCCCAGGTAGACCGAGATCTCGTGGATGCAGGCGACCTTGGGCTTCGCCCGCCTGGCGATCTCCACCGCGTCCCCCAGGTGGTCCTCATGGCCGTGGGTGATGAGGAGGATGTCCGGATGGACATCACCGGGGCCGATATCCGCAGTGGGGTTCCCCCTCAGGAAGGGGTCAATGAGGATCCGCTTCTCGCCCGCGATCTCGAAGCAGGCGTGGCCGTGCCAGGTCGTTCGCATCGCTCTTCACCTTCGCCTTTTCATTTCCCAACGCATCTAACTTCCCCCGCTATAGATAGGTATGCTATTATCTCGAGATCGGGATTATCTACCGGTGAAATGCGATAGTGAAGATCGCCAGCATAGCTACCTTTCCCTTCTTCTCTGCAGAAAATGGTAAAGGTCTCAATGCGAGTCTCACCGGAAGAGAGGTTAAACCACTCTTCATGATCCTCCGCCGCCACATCATCAGAAGCAGAAACCCTTAACTTTGCAAGCTTTATGTCGCTTGGCAGTTGCCCCTGCTCCAACTCCTCACGAGGGAGGTTCCGAATCTCGAGAGTCGTGTTGAATAAAAGGCCGGGAGGAAGACTAACCTCTCCAGGCGTCAATTCAAATCTAACGGTACCTGGTCGTTTAACTACCGGACCAAGGTGGGTGAGGCTCCCCTGGATATAAGCCTCGCTGGGACTCGCCACCATTGATAGGCCTTGCAATAGTTCTGGCTGACCATCCCTGCCAACTGTATACAAGAGATGCGGTGTGATCACTATCCTATCTGGCCCCACGCTATAAAGAGAACTATCCAAGGCCAGCCTTACCTCCACCAGTCCTTGAAAGGCCATCTCCTCAGGGCCGAGGCGGTAAAGTACCCCTACCGGGACCAATTTTTGAAGAGACTTTGGGAGATCAGACACCGATACGGTCTCGCAGGTGATGGCAGTATTGGCCGTCAAGACCCCCCCGGGCATAGTTATAAGGGCCCGCCCCCCATCGCAGGCAAGGCTGCCACCGCTCGGACCGAATACTGCCGAATAGAGTTTGATCTCGCCAGGCGCACGGAAAAATAGTATCAAGCCACCTGCTACGATAAGGATAATCAACAGGAAAAGATAAGGCGCAACTCCTTTGGACGTAGGGGGCATAAACCACTCTTTAGATGTAAGAGTTCAGGATTAAATATCTTGCCGTTATTGGTACCGATGCATCATTGGAAGATGTGATAGAGAGTCAGAAGCAGCATGATTAGAGGCCAAGCGGCGGTTCTTGGGGTGGAAGGTCCTCATACATCGAGGACCAAAGGCTTTTTATAGCTACTCCTTTTTACCCATAAATGATGAAGACTGGGTGGTACGCCATCCTCCTCACCTTGGTCCTCCTGGTGGTGGGGACCGTCTTTGGCGTCGTCCTGGGCGGATTTATCTCCTCCCTCCAGATGGAGGGAAACAGGACGCCGGAGCTTAATGCCTCTCTGCCCACCCAGCCGCCCACCACCACCCCAGCCCCAACCACCACCCCGCCTACCTACGTCAGGACTACCACCCCGCCGCCTTCTACCACCCCGCCGCCAGCAGTCACTACTGCCCCGCCAGCAGTCACCCTCATCACCCCGACCAACAACAGCAATCAGTCCAATTTGGTCGCTTTCAACTTCACGGCCACCGGGGGCAGGACCGCCAACCTGGCAGTCACCCTCTTCATCGCCGGCCAGGCCAACTTCACCGGCACCATAGCTAACGCTACCTTCAACGTCACCACCCTCGCCATATCCGCCGGCCTCCACACTTGGTCTGTCTCTGCCGGCGACGGCCTCCTGAACGGGACCAGCGAGACCCGCATCTTCCGCGTCGATACCACTGCCCCCGCCGTCGCCATCATGGACCCGGCCAACGACTCCAACTTCTCCACCGCCAACGTCACCTTCACCTTCACCGCCCTCGACAACAGCC
This sequence comes from Candidatus Hydrothermarchaeota archaeon, assembly GCA_038046745.1. Classification (GTDB taxonomy): domain Archaea; phylum Hydrothermarchaeota; class Hydrothermarchaeia; order Hydrothermarchaeales; family JACQPM01; genus JACQPM01. The sequence goes on along the minus strand of JBBSVP010000044.1, from coordinate 5,594 downwards.
TCAACACGACCCTCAACTTCACCTTCTACCTCGCCGGCGCCGCCAGCTTCTCGGGCACCACCCAGCACAACGCCCTCAACGCCATCACCCTCGCAGGCATCCCCGCCGGCCTCCATAACTGGTCCGTCAATGTCTCCGACTTCACCAACAACACCGGCGCCAGCGAGACCCGCTTCTTCCGCGTCAACGTGACTGTTGACACGACACCACCCGTCGTCACCCTCGTCTCCCCGGCCAACGATAGCAACTTCTCAGGCCACTCCGTCACCTTCAATTTCACCGTCATCGACGATAACTCGAACATCACCCTCAACTTCACCTTCTACCTCGATGGCACCGCCAACTTCTCGGGCACCATAGCCAACGGGACCTTCAACGTAACAACTCGGACCATCCAAGACGGCCTCCACAGCTGGTCCGTCAACGTCTCCGATGCTGCCGGCAACAGCGGGATGAGCGCTACGCGCTTCTTCCGTGTCAACACCACTGCACCGCCAGTCCTCTACATCGCATCGCCTCAGAATACCACCTACGCCAACATCTCCATCCAGCTCAATGTCTCGGGCAATCTGCCTGTAGATACCTGGCAGTACTCGCTTAACGGCACCGCCAACGTCACATTCACCCCCAACATCACCTTCACGGCGGCCGAGGGCGCCAATAACATCGTCGTCACGGCCAACGGCACCTCCGGGAACCGCAACTCCACGACAGTATACTTCACCGTTGACACGACCCCGCCCCTTGTCACCGTCCTGAGCCCGGCCAACACCAGCTACCCTAACTCGAGCGTCTGGTTGAACTTCATCGTCACCCTCAACGAGAATTCGGGCAACGTCACCGCCCTCCTCGACGCCACCACCAACTTCAGCCTGACGAACAGCTCGGGCAACTGGAACTTCCTCCTCACCAGCCTCACCGAGGGCGCCCACAACGTGCGCATCTTCGCCAACGACTCCCTGGGCAATATGAACAGCACCCAGATTGTGTACTTCACCGTCTCCGGTCCCTGAAATTGATGGAGCATCCGACCAGAGGGAGGATGCGGGTTTTTGGGTCCCAAGCCTTTTTACAGAAAAAGGATTGATATGCGGGGGAAGGGATTCGAACCCTCGATGGGACTAACCCACGGGATTTTGAGTCCCGCGCCTTAGGCCAGCTCGGCCACCCCCGCCAGCAGAGATTCTCCCTCAGGATACTTAACCCTTTTTGCTGTCCTTCTCGATCCCCTCCACCCTCACGGTGTAGACCAGGGCCTTCCCTGCCAGGGGGTGGTTGTAGTCCACCACCATGGAGGTCTCGTTGTACTCCAAGATGGTTATGTAGATCCCACCCCTGGTCCTGACGGGGGTTGCGACTACCGGCACGAAATCCAGGAGGAGGTGGGTCTCGTTGGACCTTATCCTGATGACGCCGTTAGGCACCGCCCGCTCGTACTGGCTGGGGGGCAGGTGCTCCAGGAGGACCTTGCCTCCTTCTACGCTCACCCTGGTATCCCAGTCGTAGAGCCTCGCCGTCCCGTTGGCTGGCTCAAGTCCGAAGAGGCCCCTGAAGGTGGCGGGATCGATCTCTTCCACCCTAGGGACGGCGGAGACCCTGGGCAGCGTCCGGACCAGGGACTCATTCCGCAGCCCGAAGGCCTCCTCAGGCATGACCGTGACATTCCTCTCCTCCCCCACCCCCAGTCCCAGGACTCCCCTCTCCAGGGGCGGATCCCTCCCGGAGCCCACCTGGACGATGAGAGGGCCATACCCCTCCCCGACCTTGAACCAGGCGACCTTAGGCACCGCAGGGTCCTTCGCCAGGGCCTCGTAGGAGGTGTCGAAGAGGAGGCCGCTATCAGCCACCCTGACGATGTAATTGAGTGATACGGTATCCCCATCCCCGACTACATGGGCCGCCGGCCTCTCCCCCTGGAATCCCAGGCAGCCCGCCGTCAGGAGGAGGATGAGAAGGAGCCTCACTTCTTCTTTATCTCCACGACCTTTATCTGGAAGACTAGCGTCTTCCCTGCCAGGGGGTGCCTCCCGGAGGTCCCGTACCCCTTCTCGGGGGGTATCTCCACCTCCTTCTCCTCGTTCACCTTCATGCCCAAGAGGGCCTCGTCGAAGCCCTTTATCACCTGCCCTGCCCCCGCCACCACCGGGAGGGGCTTGTAATCCCTGGACCGCTGGTAGACTCCCGCCTTCTTAGCCTTCTCCCCATAAGAGGTGTCGAAGACCTTGCCCCCCTTGAAGGAGCCTATGTAGTGGACCCTGACGGCGTCCCCCTTCTCGACGGTCTCTGTCATTCGGAATCGCCTCTCTTCTTCTTGGCCTTCTCCATGAGCTTCGGGAGGGTTATGGACCGCTGGCAGTGGGTGCAGCGGATCCGGTAGGGGCGCTTGAGGAGGGTTATGGACCCGTCCTGCTCCTTCCCACAGTGAGGGCACTGGAGGACGAAGTGGGACTCCTCCTCCCCCCTCCTCTTCCAGAGGAAGATCTCCCCTTTCTCTGCCCCAGCACTGTCCGTCAGATTCCTCTTGGTCAGGTATGAGAACTCACCAGGCTTTATGGTCTTGGGATCGAAGGGCGGCTTCATTCCATCACCGTCCTAACCTCCATCGTAACCCTTTTATCTTTTGCGGTCCTGATTACTACCATGTCGAAGCTCGAGCGGCTGGAGGAGCTTCTCAGGGGCAAGGACGGGATAGTCCTCGGCTTCTCGGGGGGGCTGGACTCCACCTTCCTGGCCCTCTACCTGAAAGGGCTCGGGAAGAGGTTCGTGGCCGTCACCGTGGACCACGGCATGCTCCCGGACCTGGAAGAGACAAAGGCCCTGGCCTCCCGCCTGGGGATACCCCACCAGGTCGTGCGGGTAGAAGTCCTCCAGGACAAGACCTTCATGGAGAACACCCCCGAGCGCTGCTACTTCTGCAAGAAGGAGATCATCGGGGCCCTGCGGAGGTTCCAGGCCGAGAACGGGTACGAGCACGTCCTGGATGCCACCAACCTCTCGGACCTCTCGGACTACATGGCAGGGGTCATAGCCCTCCAGGAGGAGGGGATATTCATGCCCCTATTCGAGGCCGAGGCGACGAAGGCCGACATCATAGAGTTCTCCAGGGCCATGGGTCTGGAGGCGAAGCCTCCGGAAAGCTGCCTGGCCACCCGTATCCCCGCATACACCTGGATCAGGAAGGAGGCCATCGAGAGGCTGGGGCGCGTCGAGCAGGGGATAAAGGGGCTGGGCTTCTCCCTGGTGAGGGCGAGGGCCCACGACTCCCTCCTGAGGCTCCAGTTCCTGGAGGCCGAGATGGCCAGGGCCCTCGAGGCCCGGGAGAGGATCTACGAGATTACCAGGGGGGAGGGCTTCGAGTTCGCGGCCATCGACCTGGCGGCCTACGCTGGGGATTGAGGGGCATGAAGGGATTTATATCTCCGGAGTCAACCTAAGGTGCTGTATGAAAGGGAAGATCTCCTCCAGGGCCAGGGACGTGCCGCCGTCGGGGATAAGGAAGTTCTTCGAGCTCGTGATAGGGGTGGAGGACGTCATCTCCCTGGGCGTGGGGGAGCCGGACTTCGTCACCCCCTGGCATATCCGGGAAGCGTGCATCTACTCCCTGGAGAAGGGGTACACTATGTACACTTCCAACTACGGCCTCCTGGAGCTGCGGGAGGCGCTCTCCGGAGCGCTGGGGCGGGACTACGACCTGGGGTACGACCCAAAGGGTGAGCTCCTGGTGACGGTGGGCGTGAGCGAGGCCTTCGACCTGGCGGTGAGGGCGACTATAGACCAGGGGGACGAGGTGATAGTACCAGAGCCCTCCTATGTGGCATACAAGCCCTGCATCACCTTCGCTGGTGGGCGGCCCCTCCCTCTCCCGACGCGGAGGGAGGAGGGTTTCAAGGTCATCCCCGAAGAGCTGGAGGAGATGATAACCCCCAGGACGAAAGCCCTGGTCCTGAGCTATCCCAACAACCCCACGGGGGCTGTGATGGGACGCAAGGACCTGGAGGGCGTGGCCGAGGTGGTGGAGGAGCACGACCTCCTGGTCATCTCTGACGAGGTCTACGACAAGCTGACCTACAGCGGCCGCCACATCCCCTTCGCCTCCCTGGATGGGATGAGGGACAGGACGATACTGCTCAACGGCTTCTCCAAGGCCTACGCCATGACTGGGCTGAGGATAGGCTACGCCGCCGGGAACAGGGAGATCATAGAGGCGATGATGAAGATCCACCAGTACACCATGCTCTGTGCCCCCATCACCGGCCAGGTGGCGGCCCTGGAGGCCCTCCGCCACGGGGAGAGGGAGATGCGGGAGATGGTCAGGCAGTATGACCAGCGGAGACGGTTCATGGTCAAGAGGCTGAACGAGATCGGCCTCCGCTGCTTCGAGCCCAAGGGGGCCTTCTACACCTTCCCTTCCATAGAGGGTACCGGTATGACCTCCGGGGAGTTCGCCAAGGCCCTCCTGGAGGAGGAGAAGGTGGCCGTGGTGCCCGGGGATGCCTTCGGCGCCTCCGGGGAGGGCTTCGTCCGGTGCGCCTACGCCGCCTCCATGGCGGATATAAGGGAAGCCATGAGGAGGATTGAGCGCTTCGTCCGGCGCCACGCGAAAGGCCAAAAGTATAAATAAAGCCTGAGCCGTAGGGAGAGAGCGAGGGGGAGGCAAGACGTACGCGATAAGAGAGGGAATGGCAGCGTGGGCCGCCCACCGCCTCGCGGGGGCGGGGATCGTCCTCTTCCTGGCCGTCCACATCCTGGACACCTTCCTCCTGAGGTGGGGGCCGGATGTCTACAACAGGGCCATAAGGATATACCAGATGCCCCTCTTCCGGGGGTTCGAGGTCCTCCTCCTGGCCGGGGTCCTCTACCACGCCCTCAACGGCCTGAGGATAGTCCTCATCGACTTCTGGGAAGGGGGGACCGGAGCCCAGAAGAAGCTCTTCTACATCTCCATAGCCCTATTCCTCGTACTCTTCATCCCAGCTGCATACATAATGCTGGCGCCCCTCATCTGACGAGGCCTATATGGACGACTACCGCTTCGGCCGGCCGAGACCTTCGGAGCCCTTCGAGATCTACGCCTGGCTCTTCATGCGGATCAGCGGGGTCCTCCTGGTCTTTCTGGCCCTGGGGCACCTGGCCCAGATGCACCTGGTGATAGGGGTGGACAACCTCAGCTACAGGGTGGTGGCGGAGCGCTTCTCCACCCCTTTCTGGCGGCTCTACGACTTGGCCATGCTCGTCCTGGCCCTCACCCACGGCTTCAACGGCATCAGGGTCCTTGTCGACGACTATATCAAGAGGGATATACTCCGGGCCTTCGCCCTCTCCACCCTCTCCATCCTGGGCTCCCTCCTGCTCATCGTCGGGGCCTATATCCTCCTCACCTTCCAACCGATACCATGACGCAATATCACAGGTACAGCGGGATCATAGTAGGCGCAGGAGGAGCCGGCCTCATGGCGGCCCTGGAACTCTCCAAGAGGACCGATATCGCCGTCCTGAGCAAGGTCTATCCCATGCGCTCCCACACGGGGGTGGCCCAGGGGGGGATAGGCGCGGCCCTGGGGAACATGGAGGAGGACCGCTGGGAGTGGCACATG
>JBBSVP010000043.1:0-4002 GCA_038046745.1 Candidatus Hydrothermarchaeota archaeon | reverse complement strand
GAGGATGATGGAGGAGGCCGGGTCCATAGGTGATTACTTCATGGCCAGCTACGACCCCGCGGCCAGGGATATAACCACCTCCCTCACAGGGTTCGTTGGGGGGCTCAGGGATCTTGATCCCTTCGCCTCCCGCTTCTTCCCCTCCCCCGCTTCCGGGAGCGCATGCAAGAGGCTCTGCATGTACCTGAGGTGGATGGTGAGGCCCAGGGACGGGGTAGACCTGGGGCTCTGGGAAGATGTATCCCCCGCCCAGCTCGTCATCCCGGTGGACACGCACGTCCATAGGCTCGCTGGGTACCTGGGGCTGACAAGGCGGAGGAGCGCCGATTGGAAAGCGGCGCTGGAGGTGACGGCTGCCCTCCGGCGCTTCGACCCTTACGACCCAGTGAGGTACGACTTCCCCCTCTGCCACCTGGGGATCTCGGAGGGGTGCGCGGGGGGGAAGGGCGAGAGGTGCCTCACCTGCCCCATCGGCCAGTTCTGCGTCACAACACAAAGTTTATCTTCCCTGGGGGTTCCCGTACCTTAGGCTGGTGTGAGGATGCCGGTTCAGATAGCCAGGATAACGGAGGTCATCAGGGAGACGCCCCGCATCACGACCCTCCGCTTCGACCTGGAGATGAAGGCCGCCCCGAACCAGTACGTCATGGTCTGGATCCCCGGGGTGGACGAGAAGCCCCTCAGCCTCTCCTACATAGGGGAGAAGTGCGGGGTGACGGCCCTGGCCCAGGGGCCCTTCACCAAGAGCTTTTGCGAGAGGAAGGTAGGGGACATGGTGGGCCTGAGAGGGCCTTACGGTAGGGGCTTCAAGATCGCTGGCGAGAGGCTCCTCCTGGTCGGGGGGGGCGTGGGGATGGTCCCCCTGACGGTCCTCGCCGAGAAGGCCAGGGAGCGGGGGAAGGAGGTCACAGCCGTCATAGGAGCTAGAACTAAGACGGAGGTCCTCTTCGCAGATCGGATAAAAGCTGCCGGCGGGGAGGTCCTGGTGGCCACCGACGACGGGACCGAGGGTACGAAGGGCTTCACTACCGATGTACTCAGAGATCTCCTCAAGACCAGAGCCTTCGACCAGGCCTACACCTGCGGCCCCGAGGTCATGATGCTCAAAGTGATAGAACAGACGGTGGGCAAGGGCATCCAGACCCAGGTCTCCATGGAACGGTACTTCAAGTGTGGGGGGATAGGGATCTGTGGCCACTGCGTCCTGGACGACCTGGGCTACCGGGTCTGCGTCGAGGGGCCCACCTTCATGGCCGAGGAGGTCCTGAACAAGTCCTTCGGGAAGTACAGGCGGGACGCGTCAGGGTCCAGGGTCTACTTCGGGGTCAAGAAATGAGGGTGGAGCTCCTCAGGTACACGCAGAACGGCATTGAGCTGGTGGCCAGGTCCGCCAGGGTGAGCGGCATCCCCGAGGGGATCTCGGACCGGGAGATCGTCAGGATGATAGTGGAGAACGACTACTCCTCCGCCCTGGAGCACATCACCTTCACCTTCATCATCGAGGGCATGAGCGTGGCCCTCTCGCGGGAGCTCCTGGAGCACCGCATAGCCTCGCATACGGCTCGGTCCACCAGGTACAACGAGGAGGCGGACTTCGGCTACTACGTCCCGGTGGAGCTGGCAGGGGACGAGGAGGCCCTCCGGCTGTACAACGAGGCCATGGGCTACCTCAACAGCGCCGTGAAGGAGCTGAGGGCCCGGGGGGTGCCCCGCGAGGCTACCCGCTACCTCCTCCCCATGGCCACCCACACCAGCTATATATGGACCATCAACGCCCGCTCCCTGATAAACTTCCTCGGCCTCCGCCTCTGCGTCAGGGCGGCCCCGGAGATCAGGGCTCTGGCGATGGAGGTCCAGAGGGTGGCGGCAGGGGTCTACCCCGAGATCTTCGACGGGATGGGCTGCCGGGGCTACAACCTGGGCCTCTGCCCCGAGAACGAGGTGAGGGCCGGGACGAAGTGCCCGTGGAAGGGGAAGATACCCACCAAGGTCGAGGTCAAGGCCCGCTGGAAGAATGATTAAGATCCCATGGGCCTGAGATAGAGGAGCCAGAGGACTAGGAGGAGGAACATCAGGAGGTACTTGGCCCAGTCCCCAGAAGGGAGGTGGAGGCGCTCCATGGCCCTGTCGAACTGGGGCGTCCAGAAGATCAGGAAGACGAGGAGGATGATCCCTCGCAGGACGGACCCCCTGATCACGAGGAGGAGGGCCGCGAAGAAGATGATTATATAAGGGAGGCGGAAGTAAGCGCTGCGGGAGACCATCTAACTCACCAACGGCACTCCTCCAGGGCGAGCCTGACCAATTTCACGGTGTTCCTTATGTCCTCCATGGACGCCACCTCCACGGGGGTGTGGATGTAGCGCGTGGGGACCGAGACAACGCCCGAGGGTATGCCCTCCCTGGTTATGTGTATGCCCGTGGCGTCTGTGGTACCGCCCTCTCCCACCTCCAGCTGGTAGGGGATCTTGTGGCGCTCCGCCGTGGCTATGAGCATCTCCTTCACCTTCGGGTGGGTTATCAGTCCCCGCCCCGAGGCGTCCACCAGGGTTATGGCAGGTCCCTGGCCCACCTTGAGGCTGGACTCCTCCTCCTTTATGCCCGGGTAGTCGCCGGCGGTGGTCACGTCCAGGGCTATGGCCAGGTCCGGGTTAATCCTGTAGGAGGCGGTCCTGGCCCCCTTGAACCCCACCTCCTCCTGCGTTGTCCCCACGGCGTAGACCGTCGCCTCGGCCTCCACCTCCCGCATGACCTGGACCAGGATGTAGCAGGCGATGCGGTCGTCGAAGGCCTTCCCAGTCACCAGGCCCCCGGAGAGCTCCCGGAAGGAGCGGTCGAAGGTTATGCAGTCGCCCAGCCCTACCCCCAGAGCCTTGGCTGTCTCGGCAGACTTGGCTCCCACGTCTATGAACATGTCGCGGTACTCCACCACCTTCTTCTTCTCCTCATCCTTCATGAGGTGAGGTGGCTTGGAGCCTATCACGCCACAGACCTGCCCCTTGGAGGTATGGATCAGCACGCGCTGGTTGAGGAGGGTCTGGTCGAAGAAGCCCCCTATGGTGGCGAACTTTATGAAGCCGTTCTTGTCTATGTACTTGACCATGAGCCCTATCTCGTCCATGTGGGCCGCCAGCATTATCTTCCGCTCCCCGCTCCCTTTCCGGGCTATGAGATTGCCCAGGGCGTCCACCTCCACCTGGCAGGAGGCCTTCAGCTCCGCCTCCATGATCGCCCTGACCTCGCCCTCGTTCCCGGCGATGCCGTGGGCCTCGGATAGTCTCTTCAGGAGTTCCATCTCACACCTACCAGGGCTGAGGGCTAGCCCCTCAGCTTCAGGACCTGTTCTATCGCGAAGGCCCTCTGCTCGCACTTGGAGCAGGTCTCTTCCGGCTCCTCGCAGGTGAACGTAGCTATCTCCTCGTTCAGGTTGTCCATGAGGTTGTTCATGGAGGCCCGGACATCCTCCAGTACCCGTAGCGCGTCCGCTTTGTCTCTGTACCGGGCCTTGATCTCGCCCAGGCTAGTGACTTCTTTCATGGAGGGCCCTATCGACGCCCGAGGATAAATATCTTACCGCCTGTGGACCAAAAGGTTTTTAATTTCCATCGCCCAACTCTCACCCGTAACGACGCGACCGTAGTATAGCCTGGTCAGTACATGGCGTTGCCAACGCTATAGCCCGGGTTCGAATCCCGGCGGTCGCATGCCTGTCCTGGGGGGTAGTATATAACTTCCAGAAATGTCCCCCCCCCCACTTAATCCATCAGCCAGGGAGCATGACAGGAAAAGGAGGGCCGTGGAAGAAGTGATAGATGTACTATTTTTTAAAACCAACCGTATTAATTTTGAACGGCTTCTCAGAGCCTGCATTCTATCACTTATTTCTTCATCGCCAGCTCGATGTCCTCGGCCTTCACCGTCTTCCGTTTTGCGTGCTTGGCATACTTCCCGGCTTCTATGGCTATCTCGGCCCCTCTCTTTTCCAATGCTTTGGCAAGCTCC
>JBBSVP010000042.1:0-1526 GCA_038046745.1 Candidatus Hydrothermarchaeota archaeon | reverse complement strand
CTCGTATGGGCGTATCCCGGCCCCGCGCTGTAGATGTAGCTCTCGTAGGCGAAGAGGGCCAGGAGGACTATCACCAGTGCACCGAAGACGCGATGGCATCTCATCTATATAATGGGCGGCGTCTTGGTGGCTGGCCCGAAGCGACCGTCCCCGTACTTGGCGTCCACCTTGGCCCTTATCTCCTTCACGGGGAGCCCCTGCCACCTGTCCACGTCCAGGGCTATGTAGAGGCAGACATCGCAGTAGGAGGCGTGGTCGTCGAAGGTCCCGTCGTCGAAGATGAAGCAGTCCCTCAGGTTCCTGTGCTTCACGCTCAGGTGCTCCATCTCCCCGCACCCGCAGTAGCAGGGGATCTTCTCCAGTATATCAGGGATCCGGAGGGCTATGCGGTAGCCCCTCAGGCTCTCGGCGCTCGTGTACGCATAGCTCGGGAGGTTGAGATCTTTCCCATCCTCCGGAGCTTTAGAGTCGCCCTTCATCATGCCATATACACCAGCCCCTCCGATTACGAACAGCCCTATGGCGAGGAGAGCGAACATCCTTCCGCTTGCCGGATGATCTTGCTCCTCTTCCTTCTTATCTCTCCTCCTCTTCAGCCCCCTCGGTTTCATGTCTCTCTCGTACACCTAACTTTTAGGGGTGATATATTTTGTCCACGAAACCGTGGTATATACAGGAATGTTAAGAGTCCAGATACGCGTATAACGATTCAGAATAGTATAATTTGCGCCAACGATGCTGATTATAACTTATAAATGGGTATGGGGCTTTTTAAAATCCTTTGAACGTTTCTATGTCTTGGTATTACCCTTTTTTCCACGCCTTCTCTTCAAGACTACCGCCACTATGAGGAGCACGATCCCTGCCAGGACGAGATTCCCCAGGGGTATCCGCTCCCCGATAGGGAGGGTCGACTCTCCCGGGTACTCCAGCGGTTCTTCGTAAGGGGCGTCGGTGAACCTCTTGGCATCGGATATCTGGAGAGATCGGTAGAGATTCTGCATCTCCAGCCTCGCCTGCCCCATACGTGCCTTGGGAGCCACCAGTGCAAAGGTATAGACCTCATCTCCCTGCGGCAGTTGGGATAGGATATACACCAGCTCCGCATCGGTCACGACCGCTTCCTTGACTTTAAGCTTCCCGTATTCGGCCTCACTCACCACCTCTCCACCACGGGCGGCGGCAAAGTCCCCCGGCGAGAGCAGCTGGACCCTGCTGGTGAACGAACGGACCTCCAGGAGCATCCCCTGCTTCTCGAAGGTCTGGGTGGCGTGGCGTTGCTCCACCACGGACCAGGACCTGTCCAGGTCGAAGACCAGGTGGGACTGCTGGTAGGCCGAGACGGAGGGAAGGAGGAGAAGGGCGACCAGGACGATGGCTAGGCGTTTCATCTCATCTCACTTCTCCAGATACTTCTTGACCAGGTCGGCTGCCTTCAGGAGGATGTTCCCCACCAGGCCCGCGTCCACCTCCTGCCAGCGGCCGCGCGCGGCTCAAGCAGGAAGCGCGCGACTGGGAAGCGCAGA
>JBBSVP010000041.1:0-6438 GCA_038046745.1 Candidatus Hydrothermarchaeota archaeon | reverse complement strand
TAGACGGCGATGAAGGTGGCGAAGCTGGATAGGTAGGAGAGTTCCGTCCAGAGGCCCTTCTTCAGGAGCTCCTCGAAGCCCCTGTGGGTGACCCTGAGATAGGTGGAGTAGGCTATGAGGAAGAAGGCGGTGAAGAAGAGGAGGGCCGGGGAGGACTCCAGGCCCGTCCCGTCCATGCCGGACCCGCGGCTGATGGAGATGCCGGAGAGGACGATGGAGAAGACGGCCGTGAAGCGGAGGATGTCCAATAGGACCGCCGCGAGGTTCGTAGATACGGGTATCTCCAGCCCCTGCGCCACGCCCCTCATATCCAAGAGATAGAAGGCGTAGAAGGTTGGCAAGAGGAGGACGAAGAGGAGGGCGAAGAACTTGGCCTGGGCCTGGAGGTCGGGCCAGAGGAGGTAGACGAGCCCCAGGACATAGAAGGAGACCAGGGCGTGGATGTAGAGGCTGGCCTGGAGGTATCCCCAGTAGCTCAGTTTGGTCTTCTCCATCACCCGCCTCATATACCCAAGGAGGATGGCAAGGGGGAGGGCCAGAGCCGGGAGGCTTAGGAGGATGGGTGCCAAGGGCGACTTCAGCGTGAGGTACAGAGAGGCGGCCAGGAGGGTGAGGAAGATAGTGGTAGCGACCTTCACCAGGTCCAGGGGCATCATCCCCCGCCACTTGGGCTGGAGGAGGGAAGGGTACTCTATCATGAAGCGGAAGTAATAAATGAAGACGAAAGCGGAAGCGGTGAAGCAGAGGAAGAGATAGTAGTAGTAGACCCCTATATCGACGCTCCCTATCATCAGGAGGACGGAGAGGACTATGGCCACGGTCCCTACGAAGGCCGCGAAGAAGGGCCTCCTCACGAACCCTATCCCCTTGTAGCTCTCTGAGATGTATATGGCCGCATACCCGAAGTAGAGGACCATGAGGAGGAAGAGGGCGAGGAAGAGGTAGAAGAGCCCGGGTTCCTGGAAGGTTGGATAGCGTAGATATGGAAGGAGGGTGGTCAGGGCGTACCACAGGAAGAGGGCCAGGGAGTAGACCCCCAGGCCCCGGCGGTTCAGGAGGGCCACGGGCCTCTTGAGGAGGGGCCTTATGAGGAGGTAGACAGTGGCCACCACCATGGCGGTGGCGATGGTATAGAAGAGGGCTATGGAGTAGAGGACCCAGGGCGGGGCCGTGGAGGTCAGCTCCCCCAGGATGGCCGCGATGCTCAGGGCGTAGAGGATATCTACGAGATTCCCTTTGTGGACGCTGTTCCAGACCCCCGAGGGTATCGCCCTCTGGACCTCCAGGAGGAGGGCCGCCACGGTGGCCATGAGGAGGACGTTGAGGAGGAGGAAGGCCGTTATATAGGCTGGCAGGGGGGCCGTGCCTAGATCAGTTGGAAACACGTATCACTCTCCCTAGAGCTTCACCCTGCCCTTGGGGCACGCCTCCACGCACCTCCGGCACCCGTTGCAGAAGTCCTTGAAGATCGCCTTGACCTCCCAGCCCTCCACCCTGGGGCCCATGATCTCGGCCCCTATGGGCTTCAGGACTAAGACGTGGGCCTGGCAGGCCTTGATGCAGAGGAGACATCCCTTGGGGTCCTTGCACTGGACGGTCACAGTCATCTGCCGGTTCACCAGATGGCACGAGCAGGAGTAGATCTACGGTCCATGAGCTTCACGGCCCCGGGCTTGCAACCAGATGCGCAGAGGCCGCACCCGAAGCAGTTGTTTATCTCCACGAAGGCCTTTCCTGCATCGAGATTAAAGCGCACGGCTCCGAAGGGGCAGCGGGTGAGGCAGGCTTTGCAGCCTGTGCACCGCTCGGAATCCACATAGGCCACGTACTCCCCCTTGAGCATGTTGTTCCTGAGGCCCAGGAGCCTCCTCCCCTTGTAGGCCGTGCAGGTGGGGGCGGTGCAGTTGCAGACGGTGGTGACGTAGGGGAGCCTCGTCCAGAGGATGAGGTGGTAAAAACCCTTCTCGTCCCACTCAGTCAGGAGCCTTTTGGCTCTGGGGAGGGTGAGCTCCTCCACGTACTCATCGGGGTTCGCCTTCTGGTATAACTGCGGCAGCATGCCCATATTGAGGCACTGGTACCCCTCCTCCCCAACGAGCTTCCTGCACTCGCATGGCAGTATGGAAGGGTTCTGGCAGATGTCCAGGACCTGAAGTAGGTCCTGGAGGGGTACTATCTGCCCTCCCATAGTGCCGCCGTAGTACTTATCTCCCAGGGCCACGAGGAGCTTCCCTATCAGGGGGGTCTTCTGTAACTTCTCCCCCAGCTCGTACCCTCCTACGAGGTACTCCGAGAGGGTCCTACCAGCGAGCCTCTCCAGGTACTCCCGCCTGGCCTCCTCCAGCTCCCGTCCGTAGTTCTTTGGGTTGAGGTACCACTTCCCGCCGTCCCCGTGCTTCTTGCATATATCGCACACAGGCTTACTTAGTAGCGACTCCTATAAAAATCCCCCGGAGAAGCAGGCCCAGGGCCCATGGTAGATTCCTTGCGATGATCGGGAACCCCCGCCAGAGGCCGCCGGGTTTCAGGTCCAGGAGGTCGTCCATCTCCACCTTCGCCCCCAGCTCCCTGGCCATTGAGATCACCCGCTCCACATCCTCGGTCCCCATGACATCGAAGACCCTCCGCCCCATGCGGGGAGCGAAGCTCCGGAACCTCCTGGAGACCTCCCTCTCGTAGCCCTCCAGCAGTGCCAGGTTCCCCTCCTCAAGAGCCTTGGTGACGTGTCTTCCGGCTGCGTAGCCGCTCAAGATGGCAGGGTTCATCCCGTATCCCATGAGGGGATCCATCAGCCCCCCCGCGTCTCCCAGGAGGAGGACATTTCCGTAGAGGCGCCTCTCCAGACCGAAGAGGAAGCCCTGCCCGGCGAAGGGGTTCTCCACCTCCGCGAGCCTTGCGGCAAGGGCCGGGTTCTTGGCCAGATAGGCACTGAAATGCCTCTCCACGGACCCATCGACCCGCGCCCCATCCAGGACTATGCCCGCCGAGGAGGTACCGTCGGGGCAGGTGACGAGGAAGAAGTACCCACCCGGGAGTATGGCGGGGTCGAAGTAGACCTCCGATAGGTCCGGAGAGCCGAAGCCCTTACCGGTCACCCCATAGCCCAGTACCATCCTCTTCTCTGCCCCAAGCTGCCGGTGGAAGAAGGAGCCTCCGCCGTCTGCCACCAGGATCACCTCGGGTTCGAAGGTCACCTCCTCTCCGCCCTTGGCGGCCACCACCATGCCAAAGCCATCCCCGGACCGCACCGCCGCCTCGGCCTTAGTGCCGATGAGAAGCCGGCAGCCCGCTGCCACCGCCTTCCTGACCGTATTACCCTCGAAGGAGTCCTCCTTCGGCCCCCTCTTGAAATAGTACTCCCCGATCCTGGAGCGGAGGGTGAAGGCCTCGCCTGAAGGGGCGTGCCACCGGGAGGAGCGGACGTAGTTCTCGGTCTTGAGGCCCAGCTCCTCGATCACTTCCCTGAGACCGAAGTCGGGGGAGGAGTCTATCTTCCGCTCTATGTGCCTCCCGATCCCGTCGAACCTCTCCAAGAGGACGGTCTCGAGCCCTGCCCTGGCGCAGCAGAGGGCGGCCACGCTCCCTGCCGGCCCAGCCCCTACCACCAGGACCTCGCACTTGGCCAAGCTCTAGCCCCCTCTGAGGACCTCCAAGAGGAGGATGAGAGCTATGTTGATGGTCATGTTCATCGCAGCCGAGTCCCCGGCGCATCTCCTTTTCCAGAACATCTCCCCACCGCCCTCCCATCGGCTACATTTCGTATATATATCCTTCGATTCTCTAATATCAAAAAAGATATATACTGCGGGGCCGGAGTCTATGCCATGGGCGGTGAGATAGGTAGGGTGAAGACCTATATCGAGGGTATGGACAAGCACCTGGAGGGTGGGGTGCCCGAAGGGAGCGTGGTCCTCATCTGCGGGACCCCTGGTACGATGAAGTCCTCCCTGGCTTACAGCATCTTGTATAACAACGCGAAGGAGGGGCGGAAGGGGATCTACATAACCCTGGAGCAGGACTCGGCCTCCCTCACCAAGCAGATGGAGAAGCTGGGCATGGGCCCCCACGACGGCCTCACCCTGGTGGACTTCGACACCTTGGGTTGGAGGGTGAAGGACGCCAGGTACGAGGCCAACTGGGTCGAGAGGATGAAGGACTTCATCGAGGAGATGGCCAAGAAGGAGGATTACAAGCTCCTCGCTCTGGACTCCCTCAACGCCCTCTACGCCCTCACCACCGTCCAGAACCCCCGGCGGGAGCTCTACTACCTCTTCAAGGCCCTCCAGGATACGGGCATGACCAGCTTCCTCATCTCTGAGATCGCCCTGGGGACCAAGTACTTCGGCCACTTCGGGGTGGAGGAGTTCTTGGCCGACGGGATAATCCATCTCGACTTCCAGAAGAAGGGCGACATCTTGAGCTCCCTGGAGCGCTACATAGGGGTCATAAAGATGCGGGCCACGAACCACGAGACCATGTACTACCCCCTCCTCTACCTGGAGGACGGCTTCCGGGTCTACTCCCGGGAGGAGCTGGAGCTGGAATAGAGCCCCTAGGGTATCTCGTCCATCTCGTACCTCTCCTGGCTTCTCTCCCCTAAGGCCATCTCCAGCTCCATAGGCGTCAGGAGGGGCTTCTTGTACCTGGGCCCGTCATCGATGGCGACCCTGGGACAGGCGGTGTTGACGAAGGCGTCGAGCTTCCGGAAGGGGAGCAGGGCCTCGGGGGTAATCTCCCTCAGCTGGAGGAGGTAGGCCTTCTTCCCCCTCTTCTCCAGCTCTTCCTTCAGCCTCATGGCCAGGAGCTTACGCTCCTGCCCGCGCCTCCCGCCGAGGATGATGCCGAAGGTCTTGGCATCCTTCACCATGCCGATCCGCAGGTACCTCTGCCTCAGGACCTTCTCCACCAGGGGCTCCATCTCCCTCACCTCTCCCATGAGGACATCGACGGCCAAGGTCCTCTTACCAGTGGCTAATGCCACTCCCAAGGGATGGAAGTCGCCGCTGCCTATGAAGACGATGGTATCGACCCTGTCCGCCACCTCCCTGGCGGCCTGGAAGGAGCACCCTAACACCTGGCCTGGGTATCTGGCCCTGCCCTTGCCCCCTCCTACATAGACCTCGATCCCCTTCTCCTCCAGGAAGGCCCTCACCTTCTCCAGAGTGTGGAGGTGCTGGACCGTTGCCACCAGCCCCACCTTCTTCCCAAGCCTCCCGATGTTCTGGGCCAGGAGGGGCAGGGGATCTGCATTGGACAGTACCTCGATGAAATGGACGGGCATGGTGGTCCTGCCTGGCATGGGGGTGTGGCCAAAATGGATGATGGCCTCTACGCCGAGGGGGGCCATGGCCTCATCGGCTAGGTCGCAGGCCCCATAGCAGGGGTCGGCGGAGACGATGGCCTCGCAGCCCAAAGTCCTGATGGCCTCAACCACTTCCACCGCCCGCTCCTTCAGCCCCTCCGGGAACTGGAGGCCCACCAGTCCATAGCCATGCTCTTTTACGATCCCGATGGCCCTATCCAGATCCAGGTCGTACATCCTTCAGCACCTCCGTCAGGTCCTGGAGGAAGGACCTCACGTCCCTCTTGCGGATGTGGGGCATCACCACGAGCCTTATCTCCCCCTTCCGGGTCCTGGAGACCCGCCAGCCCCTCGCCTCGAGCCCCCTGACCACGGCCCCCGGTCGTGGATGGGCGAAGACGACGATGTTCATGGTCGGTTTCAGGACCTTCAGCCCTATCTCCTGGAGGCCTTGGTAAAGCTCCAGGGCGTTCTCCATGCAGTCCCTGGCGACCCTCTCGTAGCCATCTCTTCCCAGGTGCTTCAGGACCGCCAGCGTGGCAGCAGCGGAGGCCCCGCTCCGCGTCCCCGTGATGGTGGACTGCCTCCTCTGGGTGAGGTACGGCGAAGGGGTCTCTATGTACCTGAGGATCTCCCTGTCCCTGAAGAGGATGCATCCTGAACCAACGGGGGCGAGGCCCATCTTGTGGGGGTCTATGGTTATGGAGGCCACGCCGGGAAGTGAGAAGTCGAACCTGCCGAACTCGTACCCCGTGGACCTGAGGAAGGGGATGACGAACCCCCCGAAGGCCGCGTCCACATGGAGGTGGACCCCCCTCTCCAGGGCCAGCTCTGAGAGGGCCTCGATATCGTCGACGGTTCCATACTCCGTGGACCCTGCCACCCCCACGATGGCCACCGTCCTCTTCCCGGTCCTCCTCCTCACGTCCCCCACGTCCACGGTATGATCTGGATTTGAGCGGGCCCTTACGAGGCGCAGCCCCAGGAGATCGGCCGCCTTCTCGATGGAGAAGTGAGCCGTCTCGGGGACCACCACCTCCCGCCTCCCCCTGGCCCTGTTCCTGGCTGCCCAGAGGGCGGTGATGTTGGCCTCGGTCCCTCCCGAGACCACGTACCCCTTGGCCCTGGGCTCCCCC
>JBBSVP010000040.1:0-1398 GCA_038046745.1 Candidatus Hydrothermarchaeota archaeon | reverse complement strand
TGAGAGGGGCATGGTCTTATGGGTGGGGGATGTCCCCCTGAGCATGGGCGTTGATGTGGGCGACGATGGACAGGCGGTCCTGGCCTCCACCGACGGCGCCGTAAGGCTCTTCTCCAAGACCGGTGCCCCATCCTGGGAGCTCAAGCTGGAGAAGAGCGCCTGGGGGGCCTGGGACGTGGCCCTCGGCAGTGGGACCGTAGCTGTAGGGGGGGACGATGCCTACGTGTATCTCCTAGAACCGAAAGGGACGGTCCTATGGAAGGCCACAGCCGGGGAGAAGAGCTACATCTACGGTGTGGCCGTTTCCGATGGGCGGGTGGCGACAGCCTCCCAGGACTGGTACATATACCTCTACGAGGACGGAAGGCTCCGCTGGAAGTACAAGACAGGGGGCTCAAACTACGGCGTGGCCATCACCCAGGGCTACGTGGCCGCCGGGTCCTGGGACAATAACATATATCTTCTCGACATGGAAGGTCGCCTCTTGGGCCAGTACCCGATGGGGGGGCATGTCAACAAGCTCTCCTTCTCACCGGACGGGCGGTACCTGGCCGCCGGCTCCAGCGACGGGTCTGTCTACCTCTTCTCTCTACCCTAGCCTGACGCCTGGTAGTAGTACTCGCCGGAGGCCTTCTGCTCCTCATCCACCTGGGAGCCCGGCTTGTTCACCCTGGGCCGCCCCGTCTCGGGGTCGCGGCGGAGGGTGATCCCCAGCCTCCTGAGGAAGAGGTTCATCCCGTCCCTCATCCCCATGGGCTCCGTCGCCTCCCCCCTCACCCCAGCCTCCCCTCCGAAGATGGCGAGGCGGTCGGAGATATAATCAGCGAAGAGGATGTCGTGGTCCACGACGATGGCCGTCGTCCCCTTCTTCTCCATCACCCTCCTTATCATCCTAGCCACCCTCAGCCTCTGCTCCACGTCCAGGTAGGCCGAGGGCTCGTCCAGGAGGTAGAGGTCCGCCTCCCGCCCCAGGCAGAGGGCTATGGCCAACCGCTGGAGCTCGCCCCCGCTCAGGTCCCGCACGTCCCTGTGGATGAGCCTCTCCAGATCCAGGGGCTGGACGACCTCCTGCTGGAAGAAGGCGGACCCATCGACCTTCCCCAGGACCTCCAGGACGGTGGCCTTCCCCTCCGGCTTTATGTACTGGGGCTTGTAGGAGACTAAAGCCTTCCCGTTCACCTTTCCGGCATCTGGCTTGAGGGCCCCGGCCAGGATCCGGACGAAGGTCGTCTTCCCGGTGGAATTGGGGCCCAGGACCCCCACCACCTCCCCCTTCCCTATCTCGCCGCCGGTTACCTCCAGGGCGAAGCCGTTGAGGGACTTCCTCAGGTCCGAGTAGCTCAGGAGCTTCTCTCCCTTCCACGCCGCCGAGGGGGGCTTCACCTCGAACCGGACCGC
>JBBSVP010000039.1:0-2250 GCA_038046745.1 Candidatus Hydrothermarchaeota archaeon | reverse complement strand
TCCCCAGGGTATCCCAGGATGAACCAGGTCCCGACCTCGATCCCGGCCTCCTTGGCCAACCGCACGGCCCTCTCCGCGTCCTCGGGGGTGAAGCGCTTCCGCATGGTCCGGAGCACGCCCTCGTCTCCAGACTCGATCCCGAAGAAGACCCTCCTGCACCCGGCGGCCCGCATCCTGGCGAAGAGCTCCCCGTCGACGCTGTCGACGCGGCAGAGGCAGTCCCAGTCGAACTCCAGGCCCCGCCTTATTATCTCGTCACAGAGGGCCATGATGCGGTCCCGCTTCAGGGTGAAGACATCGTCGGAGAACCAGACCCGCTCGTACCCCAGCTTGAGGACCTCCTCGATCTCGTCCACCACGTTCCGGGGACTGCGCTCCCGGTAGTGCCTCCCGAAGACGGGCCTCGCGCAGTACTCGCAGTTGTAAGGACAGCCACGGGACCCCATGATGGGGGTGCATCGGTAGCCGAACTTCTCGGACCAGTACTCTTTGTACCTCTGGTTCTCGAAGAGGTCCCGTGCCGGGAAGGGGAGAGAGTCCAGGTCCCCAATATAATCCCGGTCCCTGTTCTGCACGACCTCGCCACCCTTCCTGTAGGCTATGCCGTCGATGCCATGGAGGTCCTCACCCCTCAGGTGCCTCTCCACAAGCTCCAGGAATGTGGCCTCCCCCTCCCGCCTCACCACCACGTCGAAGGGGCCCAGGAAGACCTCGGGAGCGGAGGTGGGGAAGGGCCCCCCGGCCACCAGCAGTGCATCGCCCTTGAACCTATCGGCCAGGGCCAGGGCCGCGTCCTTCATCGTCACCATGCAGTAGACGCCTATCACCCTGGGGCGCAGCTCCTCGAGCCTCTCCGCCAGGGCGTCAAAGCTGGAGAAGGTACCGTCCAGCACGGCCACGGTGTAGCCGGCCTCCCGCAGGACCGCCGCCAGGTAGCCGAGGCCCATGGGCGGGAAGAGCCAGAGGCGGCGCCACCACCCCTCGCGGTGGAAGTACGGGTAGACCAGGACTACGTCGACCATGGAATTACCTCCGCCCCGGGGCATAAATAACTACCCCGGAGAGGATCGTTGAGGAGATGTGGCCCCCTCAGCCTCTGTACCTCCCGAATCGCCTGTACCTGTAAACGTGGGCCTCTCTCCCCCCGTACTCGATCTCCCAGCCCCCTGTTGAGTTCGTCAAGATGAAGTCTTCGTCTGGCTTTCCCAGCCCCAATCCAGGGGAGAGGTAAGTGATCCTGGATGGGAGGTCCGAAGCTATTACGTCCTCCACCCCCCAGCTATCGAGGGCCTGAAGGGCCCCTTCCCGCCCCCCAGGGAGTGGGAAGGGGCCTAGAAGCCGCTCCACCGGAAGGCCCGAGTAATAAAGAGGGATTGGAGAGTTGGCGAGTACGCTTCCTTCGACCTCCTGGGCGCCCACGAACTCCCCTGCCCTGACCATGGGCCCGTAGAGGGACCCGAGGCCGTTGAAGAGGGGGAGGTAGTACGGGAGGAGGATGAGAGAGGAGGCCAGGGCCAGGGGGAGGAGCCTGGAGCGGGAGACACCGGCCAGTATGGAGAGGAACGCCGCAGGAAGGCTGAGATAGCGGAAGGAGCCTACACCGGCACCGGAGAAGGTCAGGGAGCTCAGGATGGCGAGATGGAGGAAAAGGAAGGACGGCAGGTAGCCCCTCATGCGCCATCCCTGGGCCATGCCCAGGACGTAGACCATGGGGGAGGTGGCAAGGGCATAGACGAAGAGGTTGCCCAGGCGAGCCAGGAGGTCTGGGGCTATGGCGCCCTTGGAGGCCTCATATAATACTATACTCTCGCTCCTGGCTAGGAGGGCCGGACCATCGGTCCACAGGTGGAGAGACCAGCCCACGATAAAGAGCAAGGCCGGAAGGAGGACGGCCCTCCTTCCCCTGAGCCCGGCCCCTGGATGGAAGGCCAGGATCGGTATCAGGAGCCAGGCCTCGTACCTGGTCAGGGCGGCGGCGAGGAGGACCAGGGCGATGAGGGGCGACCCGTACCTATGCCCCATGGAGAGGAGGTATAGGGTCGAGAGGATGAGGACCAGGGCCATGGGTTCGGTGTAGGAGGCCGAGGAGGTGGCTATGTCTATAGGGTTGAGGGCCAGGAGGACCGCGGCCCAGGGGCCTGTGCCAGGGGCCATGCGTTGGGCAAGGAGATAGACCAGGAGGAGGGAGGCTAGGGAGAGGAGGATATTCCCGGCCTTGAGGGCCCAGAGGGCATGCGTACCTGCAAAGGC
>JBBSVP010000038.1:0-8567 GCA_038046745.1 Candidatus Hydrothermarchaeota archaeon | reverse complement strand
AGAACGCGTCCTGGACAAGTACATACCGGCCATAACCCTCCTGGGGGGGGCCTCCGTGGGCCTCCTGGCTGCCTTCGGGGACATGACCGGGGCCCTGGGTGGTGGGACGGGAGTCCTCCTGACGGTGGGGATAGTATACCAGCTCTATGAGCAGTTCGCCAAGGAGCAGATGATCGAGATGCACCCTGTCCTGCGGAAGGTGATGGGGGACTTGAAGATATGAGCATCGTGGTAGTGGCTGGCGTGCCGGCGGCTGGGAAGACGACAGTGATGAAGGCGCTGCTGGAGCGGAGGGGGGGCAAGAAGTACAAGGTGGTGAACTTCGGCGACGTGATGTTCAACGCCGCCAAGACTGCCGGCATCGTCAAGCACCGGGATGAGCTCCGGAAGCAGTCCCCGGAGTTCCAGAAGGAGATCCAGAAGCTGGCAGCGAGGAAGATCGCGGACCTGGCCAAGCGCTCGGGGAAGAAGACCATCATCGTAGATACTCACTGCTCGATAAGGACGGCGAAGGGCTACTTACCAGGGCTCCCCAAGTGGGTCCTGGAGGAGCTCTACCCAGAGATGATAATACTGGTGGAGGCGGATCCAGACGAGATCCTGGTGAGGAGGGTGAAGGACACCTCCAGGCTCCGGGACCTGGAGTACGTGGCCACCATAGACGAGCACCAGCGCTTCAACAGGTTCATGGGCATGGCCTACTCCACCTTCTCGGGGGCTACCGTGAAGCTGATCGGTAATCACGATAATAGCTTCGAGAAGGCCGTGGAGGAGCTTATAACGGCTCTGGAGCGATGAGATAACATGGGCGTGATAATAGTGGCCGGCGTACCGGCGGCAGGGAAGAGCACCATCACCCGCCTGGTCACAGAGAAGTCTGGCCGTGCCCTGCGGGTCATAAACTTCGGCGATGAGATGTATCGGCTGGCGAAGAGGCGGCGGTTGGTGAAGGGGAAGGAGGACCTGAAGAACCAGCCCACGGCCGTCCAGGAGGAGATCCAGAAGGCCGTGGCCAGGAGGATCATGGAGAAGACGAACAGGCAGGACGTCCTGATAGAGACGGATTGCTCCATAAAGACCCCCGCGGGCTATCTCCCCGGCCTTCCGGGATGGATCCTGGAGAAGCTCAACCCTTCCATGATCATCCTCCTGGAGGCGGATCCAGACGAGATCCTGGTCAGGAGGGCCATGCATCCCGACAAGTTCGAGGTGGAGTACGTGGCCACCATCGACGAGCACCAGCGCATGAACAGGGTCCTGGCCCTGACCTACGCCATCTTCACCGGGGCGACAGTAAAGATTATAAAGAACCACGACGGCCTCCTGGACAAGGCCATAAAAGAGATGGAGGACTCCCTGGGATGAGGGGGCGGCGGAGGTCTGGGTGATATGGGGGTCATAGTGGTAGCCGGGGTACCGGCCGTGGGAAAGACCACAGTCCTGGTTAAATTGGCGAAGAAGACGAAGTTCAAGGTGATCAATGTGGGGGACGAGATGCTGGCCTTGGCTGTGGAAAGGGGGCTCCTGAAACATAGGGACGACCTCAGGAAGCAGCACCCCAGCGTCCAGGAAGAGCTCTGGAGAGATGTGGTGGAGAAGATAGCGGATAGGGCGGAGGGGACGCCCATAATAGTCGAGACCTACTGCTCCGTCAAGACCCCAAAGGGCTACATGCCCGGCCTCCCCCAGTGGGCCCTGAAAGCGCTCCGCCCCAGCACCATCATCCTCCTGGAGGCGGACCCCGATGAGATCCTGGTCAGGAGGGTGAAGGACACCTCCAGGCTCCGCGACCTGGAGTACGTGGCCCACATAGAAGAGCACCAGCGCATGGATCGCGTCTTTGCCATGGCATACGCCACTTTCACCGGGGCGACAGTGAAGATGATAATGAACCACGATTCCTCCGTAGAGAAGGCGGTGGCGGAGCTGGCGAAGACCCTGGAGGGGATCCATGTCTGAGTCTATAGTAGATATCGCGATGGCGCCCTTCTATCTAATCTTAGACTCCACTCTGGGGGTCTTATTCCGCCTCTCAGGGAGCGAGGTCTTCAACGTCCTCTTCGGGGTCTTTGCCATCTCTACCCTCCTCTCAGGGGTAATCCTCTACATCACCGCCAGGATTATAGACCCGAAGGAGATGAAGTCCCTCAAGGAGAGAATGGCGAAGAGCCAGGAGAGGATGAAGGAGGCCCAAACGAAGGGGGACACGAAAGAGCTTAACAAGATTCAGAAGGAGCTCCTCCAGGTCCAGAGCAGCATGATGTCCATGTCCATGAAGCCCATGCTCTACACCATGCTCCCTATCATAGTGCTCTTCACCTGGCTGGGGCGCTATCCGGTCCTCGTGGAGGCAGTAACGAAGGGCGGGGGGCATATAGTGAAACTCCCTTTTGCCCTGCCGGCCTTCGGCACCCAGCTGGGCTGGATTGGCTGGTACGTCCTCTGCTCCTTCGCCACGTCCACCCTGATAAAGAAGGTCTTCAACATCGAGTACTAGGAGCATAGGATGATAATAACCATCAGCGGCCCCACGGGGAGCGGCAAGACCACCGTTGCACGAGGGCTGGCCGAGAGATTCCAGATGAGGCATATCTCGGCCGGGGAGGTCTTCCGGCGGATGGCCGAAGAGAGAGGCTTAAGCCTCCTGGAGTTCAGCAAGCTGGCCGAGGGTGATGCGACCCTGGACAGGGAGGTGGACGAGAGACAGAGGGCCATGGCGAGGGAAGGCAATGCCATAGTGGACGGCCGCCTCAGTGGCTGGCTCCTGGAAGCGGATCTGAAGATCTGGCTCAAGGCCCCCCTGGAGGTGAGGGCCGCGAGGGTGGCCAAGAGGGAGGGGAAGGACTATGACGTGGCCTTGAGGGAGACGCGGGAGCGGGAGGAGAGCGAGCTGGGACGCTATAAGAGGATATACAAGATAGACCTCAGGGATCTCTCCCCTTATCACGTCGTACTGGAGACCAGCCTCTGGGACGCCGAGAAGATCGTGGAGATCGTCGGGGTCATGGTGGAGGGGCATAAGGAGCCGGTGAGGTGATCATATGTTGGATGTAGGAAGGGTCTGCGTGAAGCTGGCGGGGAGAGAGGTAGGAAGGAAGTGCGTGATCCTGGAGAGGGTCGACAAGAACTTCGTCCTCGTCGCTGCTCCCGGAGTGAAGAGGAGGCGGTGCAACGTCAGACATCTGGAACCCACGGATCTCGTCCTGGAGTTCCAAGGGACCGGGGAAGAAGCTGTGAAGGCGGCTCTGGAGAAGGCCAAGGTCTCCTTCGGGGATTAAATGGCCAAGGCCCCCAGGCTCCCATCCGAGGCCCCTCGGAAGCTGGTCACGCGGTCGAAGGCGACCACCGACCCCCGGTTCGGGAAGACCCCTGCTGAGAGGAGCGTGGAGGAGCACATAAAGTTCGGGGTAGTCAACCTGGACAAGCCCTCGGGGCCGACGTCTCACGAGGTTGCGGCCTGGGTTAAGAAGCTACTGGGGGTGGCGAAGGTTGGGCACGGGGGGACTCTGGACCCTCGGGTCACTGGTATACTCCCAGTGGCCCTGGAGGAATCTACCAAGATAGTCCAGACACTCTTACCGGCCGGGAAGGAGTACGTAGGAGTGTTGCGCCTCCACGAAGCGGTCCCAGAGAAGCGGGTGAGAGAGGTCTTCAAGGAGTTCGAAGGGGATATCCTCCAGCGCCCCCCCGTAAAGTCCGCCGTCAAGAGGCAGCTCAGGGCCAGGCGGATATATTACCTCCAGCCCCTGGAAATGGAGGAGCGGGATGTCCTCTTCAAGGCCGGCTGTGAGGCCGGAACATATGTGAGGAAGCTCTGCCATGACCTGGGGGAGGTCCTGGGGTGCGGAGGGCACATGCAGGAGCTGCGGAGGACGAAGAGCGGCTCCTTCACCGAGAGGAACATCGTCTCTCTCCATGACCTCATAGACGCCTACGCCTTCTGGAAGGAGGACGGAGAAGAGGGGCCCATAAGACGTGCCATCGTATCCGTGGAAGAGGCCGTGGCCTACCTGCCGAAGATCATAATTAGGGACAGTGCCGTGGATTCCCTCTGTCATGGGGCGGGCCTTGCGGTCCCAGGGATAAGCAGGCTGGACGCCGATATAAACGCCAAGGACCTGGTGGCCATGATGACCCTGAAGGGAGAGCTCGTGGCCATAGGTGAGGCGAGGATGGACACCAAAGGGATGCTCATTGAGGATGCCGGGATAGCTGCCAAGACTCAGAGGGTGATAATGCGCCCAGGCGTGTACGCCAGGATGTGGAAGAAGGGAAAAGATGGCGGGCAAGGGTAACGATGGGGGTGGAGGGGGGGAGCATTACTACACCCCACGACCAACCTCCAAACCGAGGTTGGGCCTCCTGAAGGCGGTTCTGGGGGGCACGGAGTATAAATTTGTAACATCTTCAGGGGTCTTCTCTCCAAAGAGGGTCGATAGGGGGACGGCCCTTCTGGTTGAGTGCATGAAGACGGAGGACGGAGATAAGGTCCTGGATCTGGGGTGCGGCTATGGTGTCTTGGGAATTGTGGCTGCCAGGAGGGCTAGGTGCAAGGTGGTGATGACGGAGATAAATGCCAGAGCTGCCGCTCTGGCGAGGAGGAACTTGGAGCTCAACGGTGTGGAAGGGGAAGTCAGGGAGGGAAACCTTTATGAACCCCTAACACACGAGACGTTTGATACCATCATCTGCAACCTTCCCATGAGCGCAGGCTTGAGGCACGTCTTCGAGATCATCGATGGTGCCAAGGGGCACCTCAGGGAACATGGCAGTCTGCAGGTGGTGGTAAGGAAGGGTTCGGGCCGGGTAGAAAAGCGGATGTTCGAGGCTTTCGGGAATGTTGAGACGGTAGCGAAGAGAGGTGGTTACAGGGTCCTTGTATCCAAGATGCCGGGGTAGCCAAGCCAGGACGACGGCGCCGGCCTTGAGAGTCGGTCGAGCTCTGCTCGCCATGGGTTCAAATCCCATCCCCGGCGTCGCGTCGTTATGTATGTGAGGTTTATATATATGAGAGACATAAGGTGGGTGGAATGGTAGAAGAGGAGTTTCGTTACCTAGTAAGGGTCACAGGGACGGACATCGACGGTAAGAAGAGGGTCTCCTACGGCCTGTCCAAGATAAGGGGCATAGGCGTGAGGACGGGGGAGGTGATCTGCAGCCTTGCGGGTATCGACCACACAAAGAAGATAGGAAACCTCACCGACGGCGAGATCTCCAAGCTGAGCGAGGCGGTGGAGAACTTCCAGGAGCAGAAGATCCCTCAGTGGATATTCAACCGGCAGAGGGATTGTGTCCTCGGAGGAGACCAGCATCTCATCAGTTCCGATCTGGTCATGAGCCTGAGGGACGATTTAAACCTCCTCAAGAAGATCCGTTCATACAGGGGGATAAGGCACGAGCTCGGCCTCCCTGTCAGGGGACAGAGGACTAGGACCAGCTTTAGGACAGGTACCACCGTGGGCGTGAGCAGGCAGAAGATGGCGGAGGCGGCGGCAGCGGCGGCCAAGGCCGAGAAAGAGGCGAAGGAGGCCAAGAGGCCTGGGCTGAAGAAGCCGACCGAGGCCAAGCCTGCGGAAGCCAAGGCCGAGGCCCCCACCTCAAAGAAGGCCGAAGCACCCAAGAAAGAGGCCTCCAAGAAGGCCGAAGGGAAGAAGTAGGTAGATACTATGGGCGATCCCCGAAGGATGAAGAAGAAGTACGACAAGCCGAAGCATCCCTGGCGTGGGGAGAGGATCGAGGCAGAGAAGAAGATCCTCAAGAATTATGGGCTGAAGAACAAGAGAGAGCTCTGGAGGATGGAGACGATTCTTAGGGTCTTCAGGAGACAGGCTAGGAGGCTCCAGGGCCTCAAGACCGAGCAGGCCAGGAAGGAGGAGGCCCAGGTCTTGGCGAGGCTCCAGCGCATGAACCTCCTCAAGGAGGGCTCCACCCTTGATGACGTCCTGGCCCTCAAGATAAACCACATCTTGGACCGGAGGCTCCAGACCATCGTCTTCAGGAAAGGCTTAACAGCCACGGTAGGCCAAGCCAGACAGCTCATCGTCCACGGCCACATAGCGGTGGGGGGTTCCAAGGTCACGGCTCCAAGCTACTTGGTGGAACGGGGCGAGGAGGAAGAGCTCTGCTTCACCCCTTACTCCTCCATGAAAGATCGCCCCCTTGTCGCCAGGGAGGAACCGCCTAAGACGAAAGAGGCGGTGGAGCCAGTAGAGGAGGGGCCAGAGGCCCGTC
The DNA here is from genome assembly GCA_038046745.1 of Candidatus Hydrothermarchaeota archaeon. Taxonomy (GTDB): domain Archaea; phylum Hydrothermarchaeota; class Hydrothermarchaeia; order Hydrothermarchaeales; family JACQPM01; genus JACQPM01. Next base: position 2,336 of record JBBSVP010000038.1, on the reverse strand, counting down.
CTGAAGAGCCCGAAGGGCCCAAAGCAGAGGGATAGGAGGTCAGAGCATGCTGAAGGATGTACGGACTTGGGGGGTTGCTCACATCTACTCCTCCTACAACAACACCATAATCCATATAACTGACATCACGGGCTCGGAGACCATAACGCGATGGTCTGGCGGGCGGGTCGTGAAGGCAGACAGGGAGGAGAGCTCGCCCTACGCTGCCATGCAGGCGGCCATGAGGGCCGCGGAGGAGGCCAAGGAGAAGGGGATCGTAGGGGTCCATATAAAGGTCAAAGCCCCTGGCGGGAGCGGCTCCAGGACCCCTGGGCAAGGCGCGCAGCCTGCCATAAGGGCCCTGGCGCGGGCAGGACTGAAGATAGGACGGATAGAGGACGTAACCCCGATACCCCACGATGGGACGAAGCCCAAGGGCGGGAAGAGGGGGAGGAGGGTGTAGGTGAAGGTCAAGGTGGCCAAGAAGGGGAAGGCCTTCGTGGAGGTGGTCCTGGAGGATGTCAATGCGGGCGTCGCCAACGCTCTGAGGCGTGTCATGCTCTCGGAGGTGCCCTGCCTCTCCATTGAAGATGTCACTTTCCTGGAGAACACGTCTTCCTTTTACGATGAGATTATAGCCCATAGGTTGGGCCTCGTGCCCATAAGGACTGATCTCAAACTCTTCAACTTCCGGGAGAAGTGCACCTGCGGTGGCGCAGGTTGTGCCAGCTGTACCTTGAAGCTCACCCTAGAGAAGGAGGGACCCTGCACGGTCTATTCCCATGACCTGAAGCCTGAAGACCCCAAGCTCAAGCCCCAGGAGGGCATCCCCATCCTGAGACTGGGGAATGGGCAGAAGATCACCATAGAGGCGGAGGCGATCCTAGGGACGGGCAAGACCAACGCTAAGTGGCAGAGTGCCATCGTATCCTACAAGTACCACCCCACCGTAAATGTCACCGAGAACTGCGACGGGTGCGGGGACTGCGGCGAGGCCTGTCCGAAGGGCATAATATCTGTGAAGAAGGAGAGGGCCTCCATATCGGACGTGAAGGAATGCAGCCTCTGCAACACCTGCGTGGAGACCTGCGACGGCGGAGGGATAGAAGTAAAGGGAGACCCCCGCAGTTTCATCCTCAGGATCGAGAGCAATGGGGCTCTCAAGCCTGAGGAGATCTTCACCAAGGCGTGCGAGATCCTCGAAGCCAAGGCCGCGGAGATGGCCTCCCTCCTCTAGGTATATATACCCGTTCCCACAATCATTACGCCGGCGGGGGTGGCCGAGTCTGGTCAAAGGCGCTAGCTTGAGGGGCTAGTTCCTTAGTGGATACGAGGGTTCAAATCCCTTCCCCCGCATACCAATCCTTTTTGTGTAAAAAGGATTGACCCAAAAACCCGCATCCTCCCTGCGGTCGGATGCTCCTTTCCCCCGGGGCTTTTTGCGGAGCAAAAAGGGCCGCCAGCATACCAATCCTTTTTCTCAAAAACCCGCACGAGGGGCCCTTCAGCTACCGTACCCGAAGGCCTCGGAGAATGCCGTATCTATCTTCGAGACGCACTCCGAGGACGCGCTTGGCATCGAGGCCCTCCACTCGCAGCTTGTAGCCCGGTGCAAATTACCACACCTCTTCGGCGCACTACATCGGGGGCTTCGAACCTCTCAACCGGCCCTCTAATCCCTTCCTTTATTCTTATGGCACTTCACCTAAAATAGCCCGCAGATCTTCGTCCGGCGTACTGATCGGCTTGATGTTGAATTTTTTGACCAGCACATCCAGGACATTGGGGGTAATAAAGGCTGGCAGGCTGGGCCCCAGCCGAATATCCCGAACCCCCAGATAAAGCAGGGTCAACAAGATGGCCGTCGCCTTCTGTTCGTACCAGGAGAGTACTAAGGAAAGCGGCAGGTCGTTTACCTCACAGTCGAAGGCCTTGGCCAGGGCCCCAGCGATCTGGATGGCCGAGTATGCGTCGTTGCACTGGCCGATGTCGATGAGCCGGGGGACGCCGTCGATGGCACCGAGGTCCTTGTCGAAGAACCGGAACTTCCCGCAGGCGAGGGTCAAGACCACACAGTCCTTGGGGACCTTCTCGACGAACTCGGTGTAGTAGTTCCGGCCTGGCTTGGCGCCGTCGCAACCCGCCACCAGGAAGAAGCGCCGGATCTTGCCGGCCTTGACGTAGTCAACCACGGTGTCTATCACCCGCCCCATGGGATGGTCCCGGAGCACGGTGTTGTGGGCGTAGCCGACCCACACCGAGCCCTTGTTGGTGTCCTCGGGGAACCCCTCCATGGCCAGGGCCTTCTCGATGACGGGGGTGAAGTCCTTGTCTTTGATGTGGACGACTCTGGGCCA
>JBBSVP010000037.1:0-4449 GCA_038046745.1 Candidatus Hydrothermarchaeota archaeon | reverse complement strand
GAAGAGGCTCCTGGAGAAGAAGGACGTGGGGGGCGTGGTAACGCTGGGGGCCGTCATCGAGGGGGAGACGAAGCACGACGAGATAGTCATCCAGCAAGCGGCTCGGAAGATCGTGGATCTGAGCATCGAGTACAACAAGCCCGTCTCCCTGGGGATAGCGGGGCCGGGATTGTCGAGGCTCCAGGCCCATGAGAGGGTGGAGTACGCTAAGAGGGCCGTGGAGGCCGTTGTCAAGATGGCCCGGAGGCTCGAGGAGCTGGAAGACTGACCTAATCAAAAGGCCGATATTACAGCGCCCTGGCAGTGAGGGAAGATATTCCGGCACAGGGCTTAAGATATTTATATACAGAAGACCATTAGTCCCTTAGGGGTGAGTTATGAGAATTCTCGATCCGGAGTTCGAGGAGACCATCAAGAAGGAGTTCCCGAAGAAGTTCGAGGAGATCAAGGGCAAGGCCGAGGAGGCCGTGAAGAGGATCAAGGCGGGAGAGGGCAAGGAGTACCTGGAAGAGTCGGTGAAGAAGCACCCCTTCGCCTTCGTGGCCGGCGCCTTCCTGGGGGGGCTCATGCTGGGTTCGCTCCTATCCAGGAGACGGTAGCGGATGCTGGACGCCATCTCCGCCTTCCTGAGGGGCTTCTTCTACGCCACCAGGGAGGGGGCAGAGAAGCTCCTGCGGGAGGGGGTGGGGGTGGTGGTGGACGAGTGGATGAGGAGGGCCGGGAAGAGGATACTCTTCATAGGCTTCTCCATCTCCCTCCTGGGCCTCTCCCTCCTCTTCCTGGGGCTGGGCGTGGCGACCTTCATCCAGGGCTTCATAACCATCCCGGGCGGCGGCTACGGGCTGGTGGGCCTCGTCTACGGCCTCCTGGGCCTTATGGCGGTTCTTACATACCTCGCCATCTACAGGTAACCCATCTCCCCCTTATCCATCTCCCTCACCCTCCTGATGATGGACCGGGTGCTGCAGAGGGAGCACCCCTTCGCCTCCCCTATCCTCACCACCTCCACCTCCAAGCCCCTCTCCCGGAGGTCCCTCTTGATGGCATCCGGGTCGTGGCTCTGGTCGGGGCCCAGGACTATCACGTCGGGCCTCAGCTCTTCGACGATGCTGAGGTAATCCCACTCCTTCCCCAGGACTGCGAGGTCCACGGGCTTGAGGTGGCCCACCATCTCCACCCTCTGCTCCTCCGGGACTATGGGCACCCTCTTCATCCTCCTCACCGTGGCGTCCCTGGCCACGACGACCGCCAAGAGGTCCCCGTACTCCCTCGCCCTCCAGAGGATGAAGACGTGGCCAGGGTGGAGGAGATCGAAGACCCCGGTGCAGACCACGACCTTTATCGCCCCCCGCCCCTTTTCCGTCAATCTGTACACATCCCCAGCCAGCTCCAAGCTCCCCTTGGCGATCAGGGCCGCCAATACTTCGTCCAGCCCGGGGACTGCCACTTCCTTTCGCAAGTCCTCCAGCCTTGCGGAGCCCTTGAGGAACTGGAGCCTCCAGACCGCCTTCAGGATCTCCTTCTCGACCATGACCCAAACTTTTTATCACCCGCCCCATATTTACCCTTATGGGACGCCCCTCTGGAGATTTTCGGACAGATAGAGTTCCCATTCTCCTGGCAGTCACGGCAGCTGCCCTGGTGGTCCGCCTATACTTCCTCGCCGATACCCATGCGGAGAGCGGGCAGGACTCCTACTGGCTCGCGGGCCTGGCCAAGGGCCTCATCCAGGGGGAGTTCGAGATCAGCAGTAGGTTCGCCACTGCGGTCCAGCCCCTCTATCCCCTCCTCATGGGCCTCCTCGGCAGCCCCCTGGGCGATCTCCTCCTGGCAGGGAAAGTCGTGGCTCTCCTGGCAGGTGTTGCCGCCGTCCCAGCCACCTACCTCCTCTGGCGGGAGATAGAACCGAAGGTAGCCCTTCTCGCTTCTGCGCTGGTGGCCTTCAACTACTACGGCTTGTACTACTCGATCCACGTCTTCAGGGACACTCTCTTCCTAACATTCGGTACCGCGGCCCTGGCCCTCCTCTACAGATCGAGGAAGGACCCTTCGGCCCTGCCGCCCATGGGGGCCATCCTGGGCCTCGCGACCCTCACCAGAGGTGAGGGGTACTTCCTGGCCGCGGCGGCCTTCCTGACATATATTCTATGGACCAAGGCCAAACCCTCCAAGAGGGGGCACCGTCAGGCCCTCACGGCCCTCCTCCTCTTTGCCGTCATGTCCCTGGGCTGGCAGCTCTACGCCTACTCGGCCACGGGGGAGCTCCTCCCTTCCAGGACGTTGGAGGAGACGGAGGTGAAGGGGCACCTGGGGCTCGGCTGGCTCGGGAATCTCATAGATCTCACCACCCTCCCCTTCGCCATCCTCGCCCTTGGGGGCCTTGCCCTGAGCCGCGGGGATAGGGAGAGGCACCTCCCCCTCTATCTGTACCTCGTCCTCTTCTCCGTCCCCCACATGTGGTTCCACGAGGGGAACCCCAGGTACGCCCTCCCCCTCCTGCCCATCCTCCTGGGCTGGTCCTCCATGGCCGTCTCCGCCATAGGAGATAGGCTGCCGGATAGGGGCCACGCCCTATCTATCCTGATGGTCCTCTCCTCCCTGGCTTTCAGCGCCTCCCTCGTGGCCGAGGCGGAGGCCCGGGGCGATGACTACGCCGTGGTGCGGGATGCTGTCCAGTGGCTGGAGGCCAACGAGGGCGGCGGGACCCTCTACGCGGGGGATGAGTTCGTCTACGGCTATTACACCGACAGGCGGATCATAGGGGCCCCCAGGATGGACGGCTATATACGCCCCCTCATCAATAAGGTCAGGTACCCCTTCTACTCCACCCTTATCACAGAGGAGGTCCGTTACCTGGTGGCTCACGACTCCCTCAACCCATGGCTCTACACGGCAACGCGGAACCTCGGCTCCAACTTCACTACCACAGGTTGCGAATACAGTACCAGAAGACCATCCCATCGAAGCCCTTCGACGAGATAACCCACAAGGACAAGGTCCGGTTCGAGATCTACCCGCCCGTGGAGAGGGAGCTGACCGTAGAGCCCCTAAAGGTCTTCGAGAGGAACAACCAGACGGTGGTCCTCTATAGGGTGGTCTATTAATCCCCCCCGGGGGAGCTTCTCATGGCGGCCCTGGCCAGGAGGCGGGCCACCTTGAGCGGCTCCGGTACGGAGCCTTGGAGGGTGAAGCGGTCCAGGAGGGCCTTTGCCTCCCGCTCGTCTTTTATACCCAGATACCTCACCAGGACCCGGTGGCCTGTGTGGAGGTCTATGGGCACCCTCTTCCCCAGCCGCCGGTAGACCTCGACGCGCACCTCCCAATCCATGAAGTTCTCCTTGAAATAGCCCTCCAGTCCCCCGCTCTCCTCGTAGGTTACGCAGATCAGTGGGCGCTCGATGGCAGCGTACACTTTGTCGAGTTCCACGATATTGTACCAGCTTATGATGCAGCCGTTGAGGAGGAGGAGGTTTATATCCCTCCGCTCAAGCTCCGAGAAGAGCCTCAGGACCCCCTCAGTGCCATCCATCCCACCCACGGTGATGGTGGTCAGTCCAAAACCGTCTATCTGGAGGTCCCCCCGCATCACGACACCTGCCAGGACCGAGAAGTCGCTGGCCCCTTTCTGGAAGCTCTCTGCCACCCCCAGGGCCCTGAGGCCTCGCTTATGGGCATGGACCCGCATCAGGACCCTCCAAAGGTCCGGAGGTACTCCTCCTCCAGGAAGTGGAGCCTCCCAGGGACGATGAGGATGTGAGGCGTAAGCCCCAGGTCCATTCCGGCCAGGTCCCCAGCCCTCCCTGCCAGCATGACGCAGTCGGGGGAGCCCACCCTCCCCAGGGCCACGCAGAGGGTCTCGGGGGTGAAGACGCCTTCTCTCCTCCTCCCCTCTATCCTGAGGAGGATCTCTATCCCCTCCCCGGCGGTCATCATGTGGCGCTCCTTCCCCCGTACCTTTATATCCAGGTAGAGGAGGGTGTGGAGTCCCCTCCCCTTATTCTCCCGCACAGCCTCGTAGGGGGTCTCGGGGAAGAACCGTTCCTCCGGGAGGGCTATGGTCGCCGACCGCCCGAACTTGTAGTTCTGGAGGCCGGAGATGGAGGGGGCGGCAGAGGAGATGGAGGCGTTGTGGACGACCCTGCTCTCGATCCCGAGCCGCTGGGCCTCCAGCCGGAGATGGAGGTGGGTGGTGGAGATGAGAGGATCCCCAACGACCAAGAGGCCGACCCGCCTCTTGGAGGCCTTCTCCAGGAGCCTGTAGGTCCTCTCCTCCAAGTCTGCTCTCTCCAGGACCTCCACCTTCTTGCCCACCAGGCCCTCCAGGCGCCCCAGGTCCAGCCCAGGCATCGTGCTGGTGTAGAGCTCGGCGAAGAGGATGTCGCACCCCCGGGCCTCCTCCAGCCCCCTCAGGGTGAGGTCCTTCTCGTCGTGGAGACCCATACCTATGAG
>JBBSVP010000036.1:0-5023 GCA_038046745.1 Candidatus Hydrothermarchaeota archaeon | reverse complement strand
CCAGGAGGTCGAAGAGGTAGGCCACCACCTCCGTGTCGGTCAGGAGGCGGCAGTGGTAGCCGAACATCTCCAGGTACCGCCTGTTGGTGCCGTAGGAGCTTATCTCCCCGTTGTGGACCACGGACCAGTCCAGGAGGTTGAATGGGTGGGCGCCACCCCACCACCCCTGGGTGTTGGTGGGGAAGCGGCCGTGGGTGACCCAGGAATAGGCCTTGTACTCGTCCACCTTGAAGAGGCGGGCCACGTCGCAGGGGTAGCCGGCGGCCTTGAAGACCCCCACATTCTTCCCGCTGGAGACCACGAAGGCCCCGTCGATCTCCGAGTTGATGTGCATCACGGTATCCACTACATAGTCCTCTTCCCGGGCCTCGAACTCCTGCTTGGACCGGAACCGGTGGGGGACCTCCACGAAGTACCTCCAGGTCATATGCCTCTGGGGTATCTCCTTTATCTTCCTGGTCTGGACCTCCTCGTCCTTTATTATCGCCACCCTGTCCTTGAGGTACTCCTCCACCCTCTCCCGCGCCTCCTCGTTGTCCAGGAAGAGGTGGAAGGCGTAATAGTCCTTGTAATCTGGGTATATCCCATAGCCGGCGAAGCCCCCGCCCCTGCCGTCGTAGCGGTCCATCATGCAGTTGGCCATGGTCACTATGTCCTTCCCGGGGATCCTCTCCCCCCGTCGGTTCAGTATCCCTGCCAAGCCGCACATGGTCCCACTCCGTTTACCCTGCGGATACCAAAGTTAACATCAGTATGAAAACTATCCATCGACCATCTCCAGGAAGTACTGGTGGACCCTCAGGTCCAGGGTGAGCTCCGGATGGAAGGTGGCCGCGAGACAGCGCCCCTCCCTCACCAGTATAGGGCTCCCCCGGTACTTGGCCAGGACCTCCCCTTCGTTCACCTGCTTTATCACCGGGGCCCTGATGAAGACCGCCCTATAACTCCCGCCCAGGGCCGGTATCTCCACTTCTGCCTCGAAGGACTCCTTCTGCCTCCCGTAGGCGTTCCTCTCAACCTCCATCCCCATGAGCCCCAGGGAGTACTGCTCCGTCCCTGCGATCCTCCTGGCCAGGAGTACGGCACCGGCGCAGGTCCCAAAGACCGGGAAGGATGCGCTCTTTATCGCCTCGTCCAGGCCCTCCCGCCGGATCAGCCTCCCCATGGTGGTGCTCTCGCCCCCAGGTATGATAAGGCCTTCCAGGTCTTCCAGATCCCGGAGACCCTTCACCACCCTGGCCTCCTTCCCGAGCCTCTCCAGCATCCGCGCATGCTCCGCCGCATCCCCCTGGAGGCCCAGGACCCCTACCGCCATAGCTCCACCTTTTTTAGGCCTCTCCTGGGAGCTCAACATCTATAAGAAATACGGTGAAAGATTTATATCGCCCATGGAAGAAGCATGGCAGGTATGCTGAAAGGCCTAACCGTCCTCCTCATCGTATTCTCCATGGCAGCGCCAGCTGTCACGGCCCAGGGCCTCGGTGGAGATTTCATCCTCCCCAGCTCCCCCCTCTACGGCCTGGACCTGTTATTGGAGCGGCTGGAGCTCTTCCTGACCACGGACCCCATGGACAAGGCCAGGGTGAGCCTGGGCCACGCCAAGGAGAGGCTCCAGGAGCTGGAGGTCCTGGCTGAGTCGCGCCCCAGGGCCGGGGACGTCCTGAGGGCCGAGGAGGAGTACTCCAAGGACATGCGGGAGGTGCGGAACGCCTTCGAGGAGACGAGGGATGAGGGGCCCACGGAGAGGCTCCAGGCAGACGTGGTCCTGGAGACCGAGCTGCGGGGGCAGATGGTATTCATAGGGCGCCTCAAGGCCTCGCTGGGAGGGAGCCCGGCCGGCGAGGGTCTCCTGGAGGTGGCGGAGAGGATGGAGGAGAGGGCCGCAGCCTTGAGGGGGGAGATACTCTCGGCCATGGAGGGGGACAAGGCGGCCGCCAGGAAGGCAGGGAAGACCGACGAGGCGATAAGGGAGATCGTGGGGAGGAAGGAGGTGGAGACAAAGGTCCGCCTCTCCCTGGAGGAGGGTATAAAGAGGGAGGAGCTGGAGAAGGTCGGGGGTCCCCAGCAGGCCTCCGCGGGCGAAGCGCCTGGGAAGGTCACTCCCCCGAAGGTGCCGGAGCCGACTCCAGCCACCCAGAAACCCAACCTGACGGTCCAGGGGCCGAGGCTGGTGCTGACGGCGCCATTCGCCGTCTCCTCAGAGAGGGTCCACAAGGGTGATACCCTCTCCTTCACCGGGATCTTCAGGAACGCGGGGGACGCGCCCATGAGCTTCACCATCAAGGCGAACGCGCGGCGGAGGGGCCCACTCACCAGCGAGATACCCCTGGAGTTCTACCGGGGGGACGAGATCTTCCGCGTGGAGCCGGGCAAGGAGCTCACCATAACCAGGGAGTTCGCGATCCCGGCCTACATACCCACCGGGACCTACGACATCTACGGCTTCGTGGTGGAGGCGACCTACATCTGGCAGACGTTTACGATAGAGCTCGTGCCGTGAAGTTAAAAAATAGCTTTCAATATCTCGATAATGACCAATACGAATGCTGAAAACGTTCCGAGACCAATGGCTAAGAGGTACCACGAGTAAACTTCAAAATAGGTATACCAAGGACCTTCGAAGTCCATTTCGGGGTCTGCCTGAAATCTTATCCATTTCTGTTCTGATTTACCGGCTACTTCCTTCTCTCCCAATTCACCGATTATGAAATGGCCTCCTTTTTCAGAGTCAGGGATTCCTACAATCAGCTTATGATGTCCGGGGATAAATGGCCTAATGGGGAGAGTTTTCTCTATTTTCTTCCCAGGTTCAAGTTCAATGTTATATATATTGTAATAAATCCTTGTTAATTTTTCCTCTTTTCCTATTTTGATCATTTCACTTTCTATTTTCCATCTAAAATCCATTTTAGGTAACTTAGTCTCTCCTACATTTTCTATTTCGAGTATACACTTGGAATCGATCTCTGCGATTGTAAAAGGTAGCAGATAGAAAGTTTCGAATCTAGAAGAGATTTTAATGTGAATCGACTCGTTACCCTTTTCCATGAGCTTCTTAAACAGACACGGAGATATAAGAATTACTCAAAGACGTGGAATCCAATGCCCCAAGTGACTGCAGGAAGCCTTCCCCTAAAAGGTCCTTACACTCCCCTCGTCTGCAGCAGCTCCTCGGCCTTGAGGGTCTTTATGTCTATGCCGCGCATGGCCTCGCCGATCCCCTTCGAGACCTCCGCCAGCCTCTTGGGGTCGTTGTAGTGGGTGGTGGCCTCCACGATGGCCTTGGCTCTCTCTGCCGGGTTCTCGGACTTGAAGATCCCGGAGCCGACGAAGATCCCCTCGGCCCCCAGCTGCATCATCAGCGCCGCGTCCGCGGGGGTAGCGATCCCGCCGGCGGCGAAGTTGACCACCGGCAGCCTGCCGAGCCTGGCGGTCTCCAACACCAGCTCGTAAGGCGCAGCCAGGGCCTTGGCCTCGGCCGAGAACTCCTCCTCGCCGAGGGTCTGGAGCCTCTTGATAGAGCTGGTAACAGCCCTCATATGGCGGACGGCCTCGACCACATTCCCCGAGCCTGCCTCCCCCTTGGTCCTGATCATGGCCGCCCCCTCGCCTATCCTCCTCAAAGCCTCTCCCAGGTCCCTGGCGCCGCAGACGAAGGGAACCTTGAACTCCCTCTTGCCTATGTGGTTGGCCTCGTCCGCCGGGGTCAGGACCTCGGACTCGTCTATGAAGTCCACGCCCATGGCCTCCAGGATCTGGGCCTCGACGAAGTGCCCTATCCTCACCTTGGCCATGACCGGGATTGTCACGGCATCCATGATCTCCTCGATCTTCTTGGGGTCAGCCATCCTGGCGACCCCGCCGGCGGCCCTTATGTCTGCAGGGACTCGCTCCAGGGCCATGACGGCTACGGCACCTGCCTCCTCGGCTATGACGGCCTGCTCGGCGGCGGTGACGTCCATGATGGCTCCGCCCTTGAGCATCTGGGCCAATCCTCTCTTCAGCTTCTCGGTCCCTTTCTCTTCCATCCCTATCCCCTATCTCCTTTTATATATTTTAATATATCCCTCTTCTTCTCCACGGCCCCCTCGGTCGCTCTATCGATGCCCTTTCGCATGCGCTCCGCGGCCTCGGGGGCCTTTTCTCCTACAACCTTCTTCACCCGCGTGTAAGGGGCCTCGCGGAAGAGGGGCTTGAAGTCCCTCTCCTTGCCGCCCTCTATAATCCTTGCGCCCTTGCCCTCTTCCACATATCCCACCTCATGGACCCCCGTCACCTTCTCCAGGGCGCTCTTCACCTCGTCCACATCTCCCTCAGGGAGTATGAGCATCAGGGAGTCGGTGGATATGCCCAGGGGGTCGATGCCGAGGCTCCTGAGCATCTCCAGGACCCGGGGATCGACGGCCCTCTCCAGGACCTCGCCGTGGAAGACGAGCCTCTTCCCTGCTGTGGAGGAGATCTCCTCGGCGTCACCCCTCAGCCCCCCGTTGGTGACATCGGCCATGGCGTGGAGGCGGTCAAGGAGCCCATCATCTGCCAGAACCTTACAGGCTCTCATGAAGTCCACGTTCAGCGTCTCCAAGATCACGTCGTACCAGGCGTTGTATATCGCTATGGTGGTGATGGTCCCTCCTCCCGAGCCCTCTGTGAGGAGGATCACGTCCCCCACCTCGGCATCCCGCCTGGCTTTGGGCAGCGAGTCCGAGACGCCCACGGCGCCGACGGCGGCCACCAGCCTCTCCCCCAGTACCATGTCCCCACCTATCCTGAGGGTGGACCCGGAGACGAGGGGCGTGGAGGTCAGCTCCCCCACGGCAGCCACCCCGGCGGTGAAGTCGAAGAGCTTCCCCACGTCCCCATCGTCAGCCAGGTGGAGGTCGCTGAGCATGGCCACGGGCCTGGAGCCCATGACGCAGACGTCCCTGAGGGCTGCGCGGGCGGCGTGGAAGCCGGCCAGGAACGGGAACTCGCTCAGCCTGGAGTGCATCCCGTCCACGGCAAGGGTGATATACCCTCCGTCCCC
>JBBSVP010000035.1:0-2365 GCA_038046745.1 Candidatus Hydrothermarchaeota archaeon | reverse complement strand
AACCGGATCAACGAGGAGCTTGTCCTGCCCAACGGACGGGGTAAGGAGGTCAAGGTGGGGGTCATAGCGGATGGCGAACTGGCCCTCCAGGCGAAGAAGGTGGCCGACACGGTCATAATGCGGGAGGATCTCGAGGAGCTGGCCAAGGACAAGAAGGCTGCCAAGAAGTTGGCCAATGGCCACGACTTCTTCGTGGCCCAGTCCGACATGATGTCCATGATAGGGAAGACCCTCGGCCCGGTCCTGGGGCCCAGAGGGAAGATGCCGAAGCCCGTACCGTCCAACGTCCAGATAGCCCCCGTGGTGGAGAGGCTGAAGAAGACCGTAAGGATCAGGACCAAAGAGAAGCCCACCATCCACATCGTCGTAGGCATGGAGGATATGGAGGAGAAACAGCTGGCTGAGAACATCGAGACGGTCCTGAAGTTCATCGAGAGGAAGTTGGAGAGGGGCATGGAGAATGTGAGGTCCGTCTATATCAAGACCACCATGGGCCCCGGCGCCCGGCTGGAGGTCTGAAGATGGCCCACGTGGCGAAGTGGAAGGAGGAAGAGGTCAAAGAGCTGGCGGACCTCATGGCCCAGTACCCAGTGGTGGGGATACTGAATATGGAAGGCATGCCTGCACGGCAGCTCCAGAAGATGCGGGGCCTCTTGAGGGGCGAGGTGGTCATAAAGATGTCCAAGAAGTCCTTGATGGACCATGCCTTGGAGAAGGCCGCCATGGAGGAGAGGTCCCTTGGAGACCTGAGGGCCCAGATACATGGCCAGCCGGCCTTCATCTTCTCCAAGATCAATCCTTTCAAGCTACGCAAGATCCTGGTCAAGAACAGGGCTCCGGCCCCCATCAAGGGGAATAGCGTGGCCCCCAAGGATATAACGGTCCAGAAGGGGGAGACCCCCTTCCCCCCGGGACCCATGCTCGGGGAGCTCCAGCAGGTGGGCATCCCCACCGCCGTGGCAGGGGGAAAGATCACCATCAAGGAGGACAGGGTGGTGGCGAGGAAGGGGGAGAAGGTCAGCCCCAAGCTGGCCGCCATCCTTGCCCGCCTAGGCATAGAACCCCTGGAGATAGGCCTGGACCTGATGGCTGCCCACGAGAAGGGGACCATCTATCTCCCAGAGGTCCTGGGGGTGGACGAGGAGAAGGTCCTGGCCGACCTCCGGTTGGCCTATATGGAGGCCCTGAACCTCTCCCTAACAGCCAGCTACATAACCAAGGATAACGCCCCCATGGCAGTGGCTAAGGCCTTCAGAGAGGCCAGAGCTTTAGCTGTGGAGGCAAGTATATTTGAGCCCGGAGTAATGGGGGACATCCTAGCAAGGTCCTGCGGCCAGATGTTCTCCCTCGCCTCGAGACTGAAGGAAGAGGCCCTCGATGAGGAGCTGAGGGAGAAGGTCAAGACGCGACAGGTAGCCAAGGTGGAGGTCAAGAGAGCAGAGAAGGCCGAGAAAGCGGAGGAGAAGAAGAGCGAGGAGGAGGCCATCTCCGGCCTTGGAGCCTTATTCGGATAGGAGGTGAAGGTATGGAATACGTTTACGCTGCTATGCTTCTGCATGCCGCGAAGAAGGAGATCAACGAAGAGAACGTGACGAAGGTCCTCAGCGCCCCTGGGGTCCAGGTGAACGAGGCCAGGGTGAAGGCCCTGATAGCGGCCCTGGAAGGCGTCAATATAGACGAGGCCTTGAAGCAGGCCATGGTACCGGTGGCGGCGCCAGCTCCGGCGGCGGCACCTGCAGAGGCGAAGAAGGGCGAGAAGAAAGAGGCGAAGACGGAAGAGAAGAAAGAGGAGACCGAGGCGGAGGCCCTGGCGGGTCTTGGGGCCCTCTTCGGGTAAGCTTCTTTTTATCTCTTGGCCTCTGTATAGTCCCAAGAGGTGGTCCTCTCAGGGGTCACCTCTATAATCACATTTCCGGGGGATGTTAGGAGACGCTGGGCCGTGGGATGGTTCATGTCACGGAAGTACTTCCCCAGGATCTGGACCCCTTTCTCCTTCACGGTACCTGCATCTTCCAATACCCTGCCCTTCCCCCAGACCACCACGGCCCTCCGCTCCCAGTAACCTTCACCCACATCGACGCAGAGGGAGACGGTGTCCTTCCCCAGGATGTTCTCAACCTTCCTCGACCGCCTGGATGTCAGGATATAGAACTTGGAGCCGTCGTAGATGTACCAGACGGGCGTTATATGCGGCACTCCGCGGGCGTCCACGGTGGCCAGCCGCAGGATCCTCCCCTTGGATAGGAACTGCTTCACCTCCTTCTCCCCCATCGCCCCCACCATAGTTTCTTATCTCTTGGCGAAGGTATAAGAAGGTTTTGAGAGGCTTATGGTGGGAGACCTAGAGGAGATCTTCGGTACCGCC
>JBBSVP010000034.1:0-3418 GCA_038046745.1 Candidatus Hydrothermarchaeota archaeon | reverse complement strand
CCTCCAGGCAGGGGCGAGGGTGACGGTCGTGAGCAGGGAGTTTACTCCGGGGCTGGAAGGCCTGAAGAGCCCCCGCCTGGAGCTGGTGGAGATGGAGGTCCAGGACGGGGCTGGTTTTATAGAAATCTCTGACGTGGTGCTCGTTGCCACTAACGATAAAGATTTAAACGCCTCCCTGGAGAAGGAGGCCAGGAAGCAGAAGAAGTTGGTTAATCGTGCCGATGCTGTCTCGGACTTCGTCATCCCCGCGGCCCTGGAAGTGGGGGGTATCGTCATAGCGGTCTCCAGCGGCGGGCGAAGCCCGGGGGTGGCCAGGATGATAAAGAAGAGGCTGGAGAGGGCCATAACCCAGGAGGATGTCCTGGCCATGGAGCTCCAGGAACGCCTCAGGGCCAGGCTCAGGGGCGAGATAGCCGACCAGAAGGAGAGGAGGAGGCGACTGAGGGAGGCCCTGCAGAACCCCGAGGTCCTGGAAGCCCTCAGGGCCAGGGACCTGGAGAGGGCGGAGCGTATAGCGCTGGAGGGAATATGCACACCATAAATATCCGCGTCACCCACCACCGGGCCGACATCCCCACCCTGGAGGCCATCGCCTTCCCAGACGCCAAGAGGGCTGTGAAGGAGATCTCCTCCCTCCCCTCCGTCAAGGAGTGCGTCGTCGTCCAGACCTGCAACCGGATGGAGATCTTCGCCGCCGCTGAGGATGTGGACGTGGCCTATCACGACATCATAGACTATGTGATGGACAGGTCCATCTCCAGGATGAAGGAGCACCCCCACGTCAGGCCCGACACCCCGCCCGAGAAGCTCCTGGAGCACATGATAGACAGCTCCAAACGCCTCCACGACGTCATAGAGACGGACTTCCATATGGCGGCCCTGAGCCACCTCCTCAGGCTCGTCTCAGGGCTTGAGTCCATGATCGTGGGCGAGGACCAGATATTGGGACAGGTGAGGGATTCCTACAACCTCGCCTACGCCTCCAACGCCGTTGGTCCATTCTTCAAGAACATCTTCACCAAGGCCATAAACGTCGGGAAGAGGGTGAGGACCGAGACAGAGATAAATAAGGGTGCCGTATCCATAGGCTCCGCGGCCGTGGAGCTGGCTGAAGGGCAGCTAAGTACCCTTACGGGTAAAACTGCCCTTCTTATAGGGGCCGGGGATATGGGGATCCTCGTGGCCAAGTCACTGGAGGGGAGGGAGCTGGAGGGGATCTTCGTGGCCAACAGGACCTACGAGAGGGGTTTGGCCCTGGCCGAGGAGCTCGGCGGCAGGGTCCTGAGGTTCGAGGAGATCCAGGCGGGCATGAGGGGTGCGGACCTGGTCATAACTGCCTCTAAGGCGCCCCATGCCCTGATAACGAGGGAGAGGGTCCAGGAAGCCCTCCAGGGGAGGACGAGGGGGGAGCTCGTCATCGTGGACGTGGGCATCCCCAGGAACGTGGATGCGGAGGTTGGTTCCATCCCCGGCGTGAAGCTCTTCAACATAGACGGCCTGAGGGAGATCGCGGAGAGGAACAGGCGCCTCCGGGAGAGGGAGGCGGCCAAGGTGATGGCAATCATAGAGGAAGAGACGGCCCTCCTCCTCAAGCAGATATACCACATAGACGTGGAGGAGATCGTCAAGACGATCTTCGAGGATGCCGAGGAAGTCCGGAGGAAAGAGGTGGAGAGGGCCCTCAGGATGCTGGGCGAGGTCGGCGAGAAGGAGCGGGCCGTCATAGAGGACTTGAGCAAGGTCCTGGTGAAGAGGTCGGTGGCCCCCATCGCCGGGAAGATAAGGAGGGCAGCCGAGAAGGGGGATAGCACCTCCATAAAGATGGTGGAGAGGCTCTTCCTGGAGGATAAGTAGATGTTCCCTGTGCGGAGGATGCGGAGGCTGAGGAAGAGCGAGAGGCTGAGGTCCCTGGTGAGGGAGGCGGAGGTGACCAAGGGGGATCTTATATACCCCGTCTTCGTCCAGGAAGGGATAGAGAGGAGGGAGGCTATTGACGCGATGCCGGGCCAGTACCGCCTTCCCCTGAGGGGCTTGAGGAAGGAGGCCCAGGAGCTGGTGGATCTCGGCATACCTGGGGTGATCCTCTTCGGGATCCCGGCCCGGAAGGACGCAAAGGGGTCCCAGGCCTATGCCCCCAGGGGTATAGTCCAGAGGGCCGTGGCGGAGATGAAAGCGGAGGTAGGGGAGGACCTCCTGGTGATCACAGACGTCTGCCTCTGCGAGTACACCTCCCACGGCCACTGCGGCATCTTCAAGGGTGGGAAGGTACTGAACGACCCTACGCTGGAGTTGCTGGCCAGGACGGCGGTGAGCCACGCCAAGGCTGGGGCCGATATGGTCGCCCCAAGCGATATGATGGACGGCCGGGTAGGGGCCATACGCTCGGCCCTGGATGAGGCAGGGTGCGAGGAGACCCTTATAATGTCCTATGCCGCCAAGTACGCCTCCGCCTTCTACGGCCCCTTCCGGGAGGCCGCGAGCTCGGCCCCCTCCTTCGGCGACAGGAAGGGCTACCAGATGGACCCGGGAAACAGCGACGAGGCGCTGCGGGAAGTCCTGTTGGACTTGGAGGAAGGGGCCGATATCGTCATGGTGAAGCCCGCGTTGGCTTACCTGGACGTCATATACAGGGTGAAGAACGAGTTCCTGGCCCCCACGGCGGCCTACAACGTGAGCGGGGAGTATGCCATCGTCAAGGCAGCGGCTGAGAAGGGGTACTGTGATGAGAGAAAGTTGGTGATGGAGGTCCTGACGGCCATAAAGCGGGCCGGGGCCGATATCATCCTCACGTACCACGCCAAGGACGCCGCGGGGTGGCTGGATGGGGGATAGGTCCAGGGTCCTCTACGAGGAGGCGAAGGGGCTCCTGGTGGGGGGCGTAAATTCGCCCGTCAGGGCCATGAAACCCTTCCCTTTCTTCGTAGCCAAGGGGGAAGGGTCCCGTCTATACGATGTGGACGGTAAGAGCTACATAGACTACTGCCTCGCCTACGGCCCTCTCATCCTGGGGCATGCCAATCCGAAGGTCCTGGCGAGGGTCCGGGAGCAGCTGGAGAGGGGCACCGTCTACGGGGCTCCCACGGAGCTGGAGGTGGCCCTCGCCCGCAAGGTCGTGGCGACAGTCCCCTCGGCGGAGATGGTGAGGTTCGTCAACACAGGGACAGAGGCCACCATGGGTGCCATAAGGCTCGCCAGGGGCTGCACCAAGAGGAAGAAGATCATAAAGTTCGAGGGGGGCTTCCACGGGGCCCACGACTACGTCCTGGTGAAGGCCGGGAGCGGGGCCACGACCCACGGGGAGCCCGACTCCGCCGGGGTACCAGAGGAGACTGTGAGGAATACGGTCCTCCTCCCCTTCAACGACCCCGAGGCCCTCGAGGAGCGCGAGACCCAGCTGCGCGTGCTGAAGCCGGGCGAC
>JBBSVP010000033.1:0-5624 GCA_038046745.1 Candidatus Hydrothermarchaeota archaeon | reverse complement strand
ATGGAGAGGTCTCTGGGCCAGAGGTAGTGATAATAGTCCGGATACCGGCGGGAGGTGGAGGTAAGGATGGCACCGTCGGGCCTGACGTTACTCAGGAGGTGCTCCCGGCTGAGTCCCCTCTGCCTCTCGATCCTGCCTTCCAGGAGCTCATGAAGCATCTCTTCGCAGGCCACGTCCACGCCTCCTCTCCGACAGGGTTCTAGGCCCCTTCGTTACTCCCGCTGAGTATATCCCAGGGCCTCTCTGCCTTCAGGCACCCGATGAGCTTCTCCACCTCTCCGTCCCCGGGCTGCATGACCACGAGGACCCGTCCCCATCGCCTCTTCTGGTTCATCTACGTTATAAGGGAGTACTGGTTGATCCCCTTGACCTCTTCCTTCCGGAGGTACTTGTAGAGCATGTTGTAGTAGATGAACATCTTGAGGTGGGCGTCGTTGACCTGGTAGCCCTCCTTCTGGAGCCGCCCAACGATCTCCCTGCCGTTCAGCCTTTCTCCATCCTCGAATACCTCCAGGATGGCGTTCACTTTCCTAGTAACATTCCCGAATCTTTTCACCTCTTCACCTCCCTTTTATATGCGGATTACTTCCCTTATCACTACAAAGTCCTCTTCCACCGGCACCAGGGTGTAGCTCTCCACGGCCCGCTGACCCCTCTGGGAGAAGACGCTGTAGGCCTTCGGTATCGTGATGCAGGTCTGAGAACTCCCTTCCCGCTTCATCGCCCGCTCTCGCCTCCAAAAAAATAAAAAAAGGGGAGACTACACTATGTAGTCTATCCCCAGGTTGGACATTATGCCGTCGGTCTGCTGCTTCACCTGGCGGGGCTGGAGCCTCTGAGGGCTGCTGGGCCTCATGGCGCCCTTGCTCATCTGGTGCCTGGTGGGTATCTGGATATCCTCCGGCCCCAGTATGTCCGGCGAGTGGACGCCCGTCATGATCACCATCACCTGGACCTTCCCGGTGAACTCGGGATCTATCCTGGCGCCCCAGATGACGTTGGCATCCTTGGCGAGGTAGCCGGTGGCTATCTCCCCGATCCTGTTGGACTCCGCGAGAGTCAGGTCAGGGCCGCCGGTGATGTGGACCAGCGCGCCAATCGCGCCGCGGTAGTCTACCTCCAGGAGAGGGTTGTCGAGTGCGTGGGTCACTGCCTCTTCTGCCCTGTTTCTGGAGTCCGACTCTCCCAGGCCTATCATGGCGATGCCCTTCCCGGAGCCCTCCCTCATCACGGCCCTCACGTCAGCAAAGTCTAGGTTTATCAGGGACGGCATGGAGATGGTCTCCGTTATCCCCTTGACCATGCGGGCCAGGACCTCGTCGGCCACCCCGAAGGCCTCGTTCATGGGCAGGTCCGGTACATGCTCCAGGAGCTTGTTGTTGTCTATGACGACGACGCTGTCGGTATTCTTCCTGAGCTTCGTCAGGGCGTCCCTGGCCTTCTGGATCCTCGCCCTCTCTATCTTGAAGGGCATGGTCACAGCGCCCACCACTACGGCACCGCAGTCCCGAGCGACCTCGGCCACCACCGGCGCACTGCCGGTACCTGTGCCGCCGCCCAAACCTGCGGTGAGGAAGACCAGATCGGCGCCCTCGATCAGCTCCTTGAGGGCCGGCTTGGCCTCCACGGCCGACTGCTCCCCTATGTCAGGGTAGCCACCGGCACCGAGGCCCTTCGTCAGCTCATAGCCTATCAGGACCTTCTTGTCCGCCTTGGTCACGGAGAGGTGCAGCTTGTCCGTGTTTATCGCTATAAGCTGCGCCCCCGTTACGCCTATGTTGGCAAGGCGGTTTACCGTATTGTTCCCTGCGCCACCGCACCCGACGACGACGATCTTCGCTTCGCCCAAGTCGCCATGGGTGCTGGATGGTAGTTCATACCTGCCCAATTTCGCATTGTTCTCCCTCGCTTTCTGCACTATGCTTTCCATTCCCATTCGTTTTTACCCCCCTTGTTCATGTGAACAAGTGAACAACTCTTTGTGAACAATCTGCTATATAAACCTTCCTAAAGTGTAACCGTCATTTCTACTGGAACTTGGTCCCTAATATGTTATATCATGCCGGCATGGTATAGAAAACTTTATATGCGCAGAAGTGAATCAGAGTACAGTGAATGAATGAATATTGCCCAAGCGGAATGTTGAAAGTCCGGGACGGAATCTGGAGATGATTCACAGGGAGTGAACGAGTATGGAGGAATGCATCACAATCAATCTGGAGATCCAGGACAGGATGGGGAAGTCTTCCATCACCGTCGATGGGGCTGGGTACGAGGGGATCAGAGGGAAGGTCCTGGAGCACCTAGACTATGTCTACAGGAGCGAGAGATTCGTCAACATACATATAGAGGCCCAGGAGAGGGGGAGGAAGACCTCCAGGGGGCTGGAGAAGGTGGGGTACATGGAGGCCCGGGATAGGGTCTCAGAGTTCTTGGGATACGTCTACCATGTCCAGGGGGTGTATGTGGAGGCTCCTCCTGCAGTCCCTGTCTCAGACCCTGCCACCTGGTTGGGCCTTTACGACCTGGGGAGCCTCTCACAGAAAGAGAAGGTCCTGGCCCTCTTCAGGCACAACCACGCCAACGACTGGGTCATGTCCCAGGACCTACAGGATGAGTACGAAAAGGTCTTCGGGGAGCCCATAAAACTCAGCTCCCTCTCCACCTACCTGGCGAGGTTCCACGAGGAAGGGCCCCTGGAGAGGAAAGGTTCCAGGGCACAGAGGGAGTACCGCCTCCTGGCGGCCCCTCCAGCCCCCTGACTGGGCCCCTACTTAACGAAGTTGTACTTCTCCAAGAGGCTGTTCACGAACCCCCATTCCACGTTCTTCATGAAGGCGTCTATGTAGGCCTTCCTACCTGTGCCGTAGTCGATGAAGTAGGCGTGCTCGTACACGTCCAGGATCAGGATGGGTATTGAGCCCCAGACGCCCCCCTGGTTGTGGACGTCGCAGAGGTAATTGTGGAGCCTCTTGTCCAGGAGGTCGTAAGCGAGGACCACCCACCCCCTGGCACATATCCCGAGGGCCCTGAACTCTTTCTCCCAGGCCTCGTAGGAGCCGAAGTCCCGCTTGATGAGATCCATGATCTTGCCGCTGGCCCCGGCCTTCCCTCCCAGGTTGTCGAAGTAGCCCTCGTGGAGCCTTATGGCATTGGTGGCGAAGGTCTCCTCCAGCTTCAGCTCCCTTATGGTGCTGTAGGTGGCGTTGGCCTCCGCCGGGTCGGCGGCCTCCATCTTGGCCTCGATCTCGTTCAGCTTCTTAACGTACCCAGCGTACAGAACGTCGTGGTGCTCCTTCAGCTGTCGCTCCGAGAGCCCCGGCAGCTCCTTGTACTTCATCTCCTGGACTTTCCTCTCAACTCTCATCTCATCCCTCCATGTAATTGACTATAGCCCTCTCCGCATCCCCCTCCCCTAGGTTAAAAGTATATAGGAAACATCGTATATATACTTGCCCGCATGGCCAAGTACCTCTTCGTCACCGGGAGGCTGGGGGAGGAACCCCTCAGGTCGATCCTGGCCTCCATGAAGGTCCCCTTCCAGTACGAGGTCAAGGTCCTGGATATAAAGGTGGCGGCCCTGGCAAATACGGAGTTCATAGCCAGGAGCCTGGAAGGAGGGGCAGAGGGTTGCGAAAAAGTGGTGATCCCTGGGCTCTGCAGGGGGGGCCTGGAGGCCATGAGGGAGAAGTTGGGCCCTGGGGTTGAGGTGGTGAGAGGCCCGAAGGACCTTCTGGACCTCCCGACCCAGTTCGGCCTGGCCCTTGAGATGACTGGCTACGGGGAGTATGCGACCAAGATCCTGGCCGAGGTGAACGAGGTGCCCCACCGCTCCAGGGAAGAGGTGCTGCGGATAGCTACCCACTACAAGGAGAGCGGCGCTGAGATTATAGACCTGGGCGGGGCTCTGGACAAGAGGTTCGAGGACCTGGCGGGATTGATCGCAGCCGTCAAGGACATGGGATGCGAGGTGAGCGTGGACACCTTCGACAGGGACGATATCCTGGCGGCGGACGATGCAGGCGCCGACTACATCCTGAGCATAAACTCCTCTAACATGGACATAGCCCAGAGGCTGGACTCCAGACTGGTGGTGATCCCGGATTTCGAAGGGGACGAGACCGAGAGCCTGGGACGGAATATCGCAAGGCTGGAAGAGATGGGCGCGAAGTACATCATAGACCCCATCCTCAACCCACCGAACTTCGGGTTCGCCAGGTCCCTCAGCCGGTATGCCCCCTTCAGGGAGCATTATCCCGATAGAGAGATGCTCATGGGGATCGGGAATACCACTGAGCTGACGGAGGCCGACAGCACCGGGATGAACGCCCTCCTCCTGGGCTTCGTGACGGAGCTCGGGATAGAGTACGTCCTCACCACCGAGGCCTCCAACAGGACCTGGGGGGCTGTGCGGGAGGTGGATGTTGCCAGGAGGCTGATGCACTTCTCGAACCGGAAGAAGATCCTCCCCAAGGGGATAGACCGGCGCCTCGTCGCCCTGAAGGACCCCAAGCTCCGCCACTATACGGAGGCGGAATTGCGCCAGATGCATGAGAAGGTGGAGGATCCGAACTTCCGGATCTTCACCGACGGGGCCTGGATATACATCTTCAATGACCGCCTCTTCCTGAAGACGCTGGATCTCGATGATATCCCCACGAGGCTGGGGGTGAAAGAGCCCTCCCACGCCTACTACCTGGGGAAGGAGCTGACGAAGGCAGCCCTCGCCCTGAAGCTGAGGAAGAACTACCTCCAGGAGCAGGAGCTCGACTGGGGGTACCTGGGGGGCGGTTAGAGATGTGGACCCTGGGCATCGATGCCGGGACGCTCTCCTGGAAGGCCTGTCTGATGGAGGGCGAGCGGATAGTGGTATTGGACTCCTTCAAGGGCCCGGAGGCAGTATTGGACCACTGGAGGCGCCTCTTAGGCGAGCACCCGGACCTGGTGGCGGTCCTTCCCAGCGGCTTCGGGATACCGGTAAAAAGGGCCGAGGAGATCGACGAGAGGGACCTCTTCGAGATGACCCTGAAGAGGGAGGGGGAGGAGGTCCTGGGGCTCGGGAGGTTCCTCAAGGGGGCCCGGGAGGTGGAGGGGGAGGCCTACTGCATCCCCTCCGTCAAGCTCCTCCCCACGGTCCCTGTCCACAGGAAGCTGAACAAGGTGGACATGGGCACCTCCGACAAGCTCTGTGCTGTGGCCTACCTCCTCTGGGGGAAGGCCGGGTTTGAGCCCAGGAAGGTCGACTTTCTGGCCCTGGAGGTGGGCTACGCCCACAAAGCCCTTTTGGCGGTGAAGGGCTCCCGGATCATAGACGGTATAGGGTCCACCCTGGGCTCCATGGGACCGAAGGCCAGAGGGGCTATAGACGGAGAGCTGGCCTACCTCCACAGCTTCAAGAAGAGGGATATCTACAGCGGGGGTTACCTGGACCTGGAGGAACGGTTCGGGGGCCACGGGAGGGAGGCCTTCCTGGAAGGGCTGGAGAAGGAGGTGGCCATGTTCAGGGCCTTCTACGGTATCGGGGAGCTCTCCATCTACGGCAGGCGGCGGGGGGAGGTCGCAGAGAGGCTCCAGGGGACTGGGCCCGGGGAGCACGAGGGGTACGAGGCAGCCATAGGAGCGAG
>JBBSVP010000032.1:0-1548 GCA_038046745.1 Candidatus Hydrothermarchaeota archaeon | reverse complement strand
GCGATCTTCGGCTGGAGGCGATCGAGCATCATATCCTTCTCGAAGACGTCCAGCGCTGCACCAGCGATCCTCCCGGAAGAGAGGGCCTCGAAGAGGGCCTTCTCGTCTATGATCCCGCCCCTAGCGCAGTTGACGACGTACGCTGTCTTCTTCATCTTCTCTAGGGTCTCCTTCCCTATCAGCCCTCTGGTCTTGTCCGTCAGGGGGACGTGGAGGGAGATGAAGTCCGCCTCCCTCAGGACGGTCTCCAGGTCTGTGACCTTAGCCCCCATGGCTCTGGCCTGCTTCTCCGAGAGGTAGGGGTCGTAGGCCAGGACGTCCATCTCGAAGGCCTTCGCCCTCTTCACCACCTGAGAGCCTATCCTGCCCATCCCCACGCCCCCCAGGGGCTTGGCCCTGAGCTCGATCCCCATGAACTTTTTCTTCTCCCACTTCCCGCCCTTGAGGGAGGCGTTGGCGCTGGGAATCTTCCTGGCAAGGGAGAGCATGAGCCCCAAGGTGTGCTCCGCCACGGTGATGGATGAGGCCTCAGGCGAATTGACCACAACGATCCCCCGGGCCGTCGCCGCCTCCAGATCTATGTTATCGACACCCACCCCCGCCCGTCCGATGACCTTGAGGTTCTTCGCAGCCGCTATGACCTCCTTGGTCACCTTGGTCTCGGACCTCACCAGGAGGGCATCTATCTCCCTGACCTTCTCCAGGAGCTGCTCCTTCTGGAGGCCCTGGGCGACCTCCACCTCCCCCACCTTCTTGAGGAGCTCCACCCCCGACGGGTGCAACGGATCAGATACAAGGATCTTCATGATAGCTCCTACTCCTCTTTCCCCCTTAAATCTTTTCCGGCTCGGTACCGATGCAAGATAGGGGTTCCAGGCGCTCAGAGTGCATCAGTACCTCGGGCGCTACCGATATATCCCAGGAGGAGGGCTCTCGGGGAAGGGCTGGGTCACGGGCTTGGCCTTCTCCAGGTGGGACTTTATCTGGGCCTCTATCTTCTCGGCCTCCAGATAGAGGGGCTGGGGATCTATATGCAACGCCGGTATTATCTTGTCCAGCATCTCCAGGATCTTGGCGGCGGCCCTGGCATTGGGATAGGTGGGGGAGGCCTCGGCCAGGAGGCAGGTGACGTCTATCCCCAGGCGCTCCCCCTCGTATAGGAGGACTCCCGAGAGGCCGCTGACAACGCCCTCCTGGAGCTGCTCTATGCCGTATTCTCCCAGGATATCCCTGGCCTTGGAGGTAGATCCCAACCCGAAGGTCCGCAGGTCCTCCCTGGGTCCCCCGTCCATGGGGATGCCCTCCAGGGTGACTATCAACCTGCACTTCCCGCTCTTGGTGGCGCACCAATCGATGATGGCATCGGCCAGGGGTTTCACCAGGTTGGGCTGGGGGTTGAACTCCGAGAGGATGACCACCAGTTCTTCGCAGCTCCCCTTCGGGCCGCAGACGATATTGCTGGCGTAGATCCTGACGGGTGGCATGGGGATGGAGTCGTGGACGACGGCTGCTGGTGGGAAGGAGTTGGAGTAAATAGCCCCGATCCTC
>JBBSVP010000031.1:0-3772 GCA_038046745.1 Candidatus Hydrothermarchaeota archaeon | reverse complement strand
CTCGTGCCGACACCCCTTCGAACCGCTCCTCGGACTCGGCTGAGGCCTCGTCCTCGTCGCGGCTCGACCCATAACCTCAACTACAATGTCGTAAACCATCAAATTAATGGAATTTTCAAGCCATGACAAGTTTTTTTTTCAAAAATGTATTTATAACCCCTTAACAAGGTATTAGACGGAGTTGGAGGGAAGCGATGTCCCGAAACGATCCGAAAGACTCACTGGAGCTGGAGAGGATCCTGCGTCAGAATCTGGAGTCCTCCTGTGTAGATTACGTCGCTGACTTTGGGGAGGAAGAGGTCCGGAAGATAATAGACACAGTCCTGGAACAGTGGAAAAGAGAGAACGAGGGAGAAGAGTTTAGGACCAGTGTCGATGGGCAGTAGTTCTGGGCGTCAATAGGCCATCGTCGAGTTCTTTCCTATGGTAGGTGGCCCCTCCGTCGGCGGAACAAAGGGGGCCGGAGGCCCTCCCGGCGGGGAGGTGACGGTGGGAGGTGAGGTGGAGGGGGACTGCGTAGTGGGCTGCTGCGGAGTTCCTGGTCCAGGAGTGGCGCACCCAGCCAGGAGGACGAGGAGGAGGATCAGGGGTCGAAGGTCAGGCATGGTTCAACCATCCATGGATCTCCTCATGGAGATTCTTGAGCCTTTCGATGGCCGGGTGATCCTTCCCGAGGGATCGGCGCATATCATCCAGGGCCTCCTGGAAGGTGATCACCTGGGAGCCCCGTGTCAGTTTATCGGCATAGGCCACGATCTTCTCCTCAGGGGTCACTGGAAAGTAGTCCTTGGGGGGCAGGCCCAGCTCCCTCGCCTCGGCTTCTGGTATGCCGGCCCCTATGTGCCGTTCCACGATCCTCACCACCTCCGGGGGGACCCTTGCATCCTCTACCAGCTTGGCTCCCACGACGCCGTGCTCTATACTGTGGGTCTTGCACCTCCCCAGGTCGTGGAGTAAGGCACCCTGCCGTATGAGGTCCCTGTCAACCCTTATCCCAACCCTGTCGGCTATATCGAGGGCCACCCTAGAGACGGTGATGCAGTGCTCCACTACCCTCTCGGAACACCCGAACCTCCTGAGGAGCTTCAGCTCCGGATCAGGCATTCCGTAATTCCTTCTGGAGACGGTTGACCTCTCCCTCCAGGCTGAGGAGGTTGCCCTGGTTGTCGTTGTAGTCCATGATCCCAGAGCACTTTGGGCATTTGAAGTTGTGCTCGCTGGCCACGTCGAAAGTCACTTTGCAGTCGCCGTTCTTGCAGATGAAGAAGGCATGGCTCTTCTCGTACTCCAGCCTGCTCACGAGTTCTCTCAGGGTGGTCTTCTTTCGAGCCATCAGGATGTCCCGGACCCCGCCCAGATCGAGCTTCCAGGTATATATGTACCAGCCGATGTCCTTCTCCTTCGTCCTCACGTAGGACGCTAGGCGGTAGTCGTATAGTTTGTACAGGATCTTCCGGACCGTGTTCAACTTCAGCCCCGTCTTCTCAGCAATCTCCTCATCGGTGGTCTCTCTGCACACGAGGGATCGGACGACCTTCAGCCCCTCCTCTCCGATGCTCTCCATGAGGAACTGGCGGGTTGCTGGTTTGTTTATCAGAGACTTGCCGTTGTTCACATCCACACCCTTCATAATTAGCACCTCCCCATTATTAAATTTTATGGGCAGGTTCAGGGCTAATTTTAAATAGGTCCTGGCCATATGCGTTCTGGGAATAGCAATGTGCATCAACTATACCGAGGGCAAGTGCGTTGTAGAGGAGAGGGCCTGCAAGAAAGGGGAAGCAGGGAAGGACTTGGCCCAGGGGGGCTGCGACCTCCACGGGGAGTTCGATCTCTGGTCCGCCGACGGCAAGATCATGGTGACAAACACCGGTGCTGGCCAAGGTAAGCCCCTGGTCAGAGGTATAAACTTCCTCACCATCGATGAGATTGCCTACAAGAGGTCGCGGAGGCTCAAAG
This sequence comes from Candidatus Hydrothermarchaeota archaeon, assembly GCA_038046745.1. GTDB lineage: Archaea > Hydrothermarchaeota > Hydrothermarchaeia > Hydrothermarchaeales > JACQPM01 > JACQPM01. The sequence continues at coordinate 1,813 of JBBSVP010000031.1, read as the reverse complement.
TCCCGGTGGAGTACGTCCTGAAGGAGAAGTAGCCTCCCCAAGGCGCTCCATGACCAGGGCCATGTGTCTTGCCCCCAGGAAGAGGTTCTCCACGTAGATGGACTCGTCAGGGGCGTGGGCGTTGGAGCCCGCATGGCCGACGCCGGCCGAGATGCAGGGCATCCTCTTCGTAAATAGGTATATGGGCCCGGAGCCCGCACTGGTGGGGTGGATCACCGCGCCGCCGTACACCTCCCTGGCTGCCTCGGCCACGAGCCCCACGTAAGGGTTGTCCATAGGGGTCCTGCCGGCGGGGTAGCCCTCAGTGCATCTCAGCTCTATATTCCTGAACCCTCCCCTCTGGAGGTGCCTCTCGATGGCCCCCAGGACCCTCTCGGGCCTCTGTTCGGGCACGAGCCTCACGTCCAGCTTTGCCATGGCCACGCTCGGGAGGACGGTCTTGGAACCCTCCCCCTGGTAGCCTGCCCCGAGGCCGGAGATGTTCATGGCCGGGGAGTAGTACAGCCGTCTCAAGACCTCTGCCCCTCTGGCGCCCCCCAGGAACTCCTCCAGGCCGTAGCGCTCCAGCTTCCCCCTCTCATCGAAGGGTATCCGCGCCAGGTACTCCAGCTCCTCCTCCGTGGGCTCCAAGACCCCATCGTAAAAGCCTTCGACCTTTATCTCTTCGTCCCTGCCTTTCATGCTGGAGAGGGCCCAGGCGAGGCGCCAGGCGGGGTTCGGGACGATGGGGGAGAGGGAGGAGTGGAGGTCGGCCTTCGGGCCCCTGGCGCGGAGCTCCAGGGCCAGGATCCCCTTGCACCCCAGGTCTATCTGGAGCCTCCCCTCCTCGTCTCTGGAGCCTGACTCCCAGATACATAGGTCCGCCTTGAGGAGACCACCATGCTCTTCCACGAACCTGGGGAGGTTCTTCGACCCCACCTCCTCCTCACCTTCCACCAAGAATCTGACGTTGACGGGTGGCTCGTCCAGGACCTTCATTGCCAGGCCCCTGGCTATGATATTCCCTTTGTTGTCGTAGGCCCCCCGGCCGTAGATCCTCCCCTCCCGTATCGTCGGCTCGAAGGGGGGCGAGGACCAGAGCTCCAGGGGCTCCGGGGGCTGGACGTCATAGTGGTTGTAGAAGAGGATGGTCTTCCCGGCCCCCACATCCCTCTCGGCAAAGACCACCGGATTACCTCCGGTCTCCATGACCCTGGCGTCCAGGCCTATCTGCTGGAAGAAGCCCTGGAGGTAGTGGGCCGCCTCCCCAATACCTGTCCCCTGGGCAGAGACGCTGGGGATCCTGATGAGCCCTTCCAGGGCTTCGAGGGCCCATCTCTTCTCCTCTCCGTCGAACGCCCTGGCCATCACTCCCTCCTGCGTACCTCCACCTTCACCACGCCCGCCCCCGGCCTCACTCCCAGGTCGCGCCTTATGCACTCGCACTTCACCTTCAGGATATATATCACCCGGGGCGGCCAGAACTCGGTCATGGTGACGTAGCCCGCCTGCCCTTTGGATATGACGAGCCCCCGCAGGAGCCTCTCCCTCAGCCACCTGGGGCTCTTCTCCCAGGCGAGGCCGAAGGTGGGGTGGCCCAACACCTTCAGGCCCTCCAGGCCCAGGGCCTCCACATCCTCCACGGTGGCATCGTTTATCATGGGCCCCTTGCGGGCCACGTAGACCACGTCCTTTCCCGCCACCAGCAGGAGCCGTAGGAGGGGGAGGTCGAAGTAGATCTCCCCGGCATTGTCCCCCACGAAGGTTATCTCCCTGCTCCCCTCTATGAGCCTCACGGCCTCCTCGGTATCATCTATATCCAGCTCCCCCTCCA
>JBBSVP010000030.1:0-2157 GCA_038046745.1 Candidatus Hydrothermarchaeota archaeon | reverse complement strand
GGGAGGCGAAGGTATCAAGATCCCTGAGCCTCCCAACGAACCTTGTGAGTGAGGGGGTTATATCCCTGGCCGAGGGATCGTAGCTGGCCATGAAGTAATCACCTATGGACCCGGCCTCCTCCATCATCCTCCTGGCCAGGAAGAGGAGGCCTGCAAGGTCTCTGGCAGAGTGGAAGCGGTGGACGAAGCCTCCGAAGAGTTTCTCGCCCTCTCCTGGCTCGAAGCTTTCCACAAAGGCCCTGGGGCTCTCTCCCATCCGTCCGAAGATGAAGGAGAGGCTCCCCCTGATGACCTTCACATGGCCGTAGGCGAAGCTGGAGGCTATGAGCCCAACGATCTCCTGGTCCTCGGGCCTGACGTACCGGTGGCAGAACTCCAGGGGGTCGTTGGCCAGGTACCTGGCGCGATTAGCATAGAGCCTCTCCAGGATCTCCTTCAGGTCCACGAGAGTAACCGGAGGATTACCTACCGCAACCTTAAAGAGCCTCTGATGCGATGGAGGCTCATGGGAAGGACCGCGTATCTGGAGTTCATGAAGCGGGTGAAGAGGCGGCTCCTGGACCCCGAAACGAAGGAGCTCCTCCAGTCTCTCTCAAGCCTGGCGGTGATCTTCGGTATCATCGTGGGCACCGGGGTCTTCGGCTACTACAGCTACCAGAAGACCGCCGAGACCTACGAGCAGCAGTACGGCACCCCGAAGCTCCAGACCTTCGTATACCTAACGGAGTCCGGCAGCCGGGTGATATACCCGAACCCCGCTCATGTCTCGGGCTTCCTATCGGTGGCGAACTTCACCGTCTTCACCTGCAATATCAGGGGGAGGCCCATCTTCCTCCTCTCCATCAAGGCCGAGTTCAACGGCTCCTTCTACATGGACCCCCCCTTCAGGGGAGGGACCTTCCTCCGCCAGTCGGAGTGCGAGGATTTCCCATCATCCCTGGTCTCTTACGCCAACACCCAGGACTCCGTGGGAGACTACACGATGAACATAACGATCCTCTACTTCGACGGGGCCAAGAGGCAGAGCTTCGCCCTCACCCACCAGGGGCTCTACCGCGTATACGAGGAGGCGCCAGGCGTATACTCCTCGGAGTGGTGGGCCTCTTAAGACCGCTCCACCAGTATCTTCCTGGCCAACTGGAGGTCCAGGGAGACCTTCTTCTTTCCCATGGTGAAGCGGAAGGGGGAGGCGCTTTCCACCATGATCTTCTTCCCAGGCACTATGCCAAGGGCCGAGATCTCGTCCCTGGCCAGGTGGTCCTCCACCACGAGCTTCACGGTGCCCCTCTCTCCAGCTTCGAGGGCCGATAGGGGGACTATGCTGCCAGGGCCGCAGTGGGGGCAGGCGGCGAAGCCCTTCTCGCAGGGGGGTATGGCCTCCCGGTCGTCTGGGCATTCTCTAGGGTGGTCCAGGATCCGGCATAGGATCTCCTCCACCTCCGGCGATACCGCGTGTTCCAGTCTGCACGCCTCGGCATGAACCTTCCCGCCTTTTATCCCCAGGATGTCTGTGAGGAAGCGTTCCAGGAGGCGGTGGCGGCGCTTCATCGTAGTGGCGAGCTTCAGCCCCTCCCCCGTCAGCCTCACGCCGTAGTACTTCTTGTACTCCAGATAGCCCTTCTCCGAGAGCCTCTGGACCATCTCTGTCACCGAGGCCGGGGAGAGGTCCAACGCCTTGGCGATCTCAGTGGTCTTTATCGGCTCTTTCCCTTTGGAGAGGGTGTAGAGAGCTTCCAGGTACTCCTCTGTGAACTCTGACACCATCGCCCTGGCCCCGAAACCTAACCTCGCACAGATTTCTGGAGACCTAAAAATTATCCGAACCTATAATAAAATGCTCGTTAGTCTTCCAGTAGAAGTAAGTTCATTTTAAGGAATTTTAGGAGGTTGGGATAAGATGATCAAGATCGGGGACCACGTGAAGCTGATCAATACGAACGACACGCATACAAAGTTGAGTTCAGGCGATGAGGGGGTCGTGAAATCCGTAGACTCCCTGGGGACCATCGGTGTCAATTGGAGCAAGGGAGGGAATCTCTGTCTGATCGAAGGCGATAGGAACTACGAGGTCATCGGGAGAAAGAAAAAGTAAGTCTCATCCGAGCGGTCCCTTATCCTCGAACCCCTCCCTCTGCCCGGTGCCGGCGCGCTTCGTCA
>JBBSVP010000029.1:0-1726 GCA_038046745.1 Candidatus Hydrothermarchaeota archaeon | reverse complement strand
AGATTTAACACTACCCTATGGCACAAACCTTCTGACATCACTTTCCCGACGCCCTAGGATCATGCTCTTCTTTTAGGAAGGTGCAGGTGAAAGCATGGACCTGGCGGGCGTCAAGCAGATGCTGGAGCAGGAGAACGAGCTCCACGAGGAGGCGTTGAAGAAGAACAGGGAGCTCATCGCGTGCATGGAGGACTACCTGGGCGGAAGCATCTCCGTGGAGGACTTCACCGCGGACCTGAGGCGCATCCAGAAGCAATACGGGGACGAGAGAGTAGGCGAGCTCCTGCGGGCGGTTGGGTCGGAGGGCACAGGGTAGAGAGGCCCCCTGCCCATTTCCTGGCTTACGTTACACCAGGCTATAACTTACGTATGTTCGATCCCGTCGAGGTGGAGGAGCTCATCCTCTACCCCGCCGTCGAGGGGAGGCTGGAGAGGCTGAAAGTGGACTACAGGACAGGCCACAGGCCCCATAGGATACCTCCAGAGCAGGTATAAAAAAGGAAGCCCACCACCCCATACCAACGCAAAAAATACTTATCCCCCAACGTCCTAGTTTTAACTAGGAGGGATACATGGGCGAGGAGGAGGCAGTCGGTAAGATCAAGCACTACTACCCCAAGATTGGGGTGGCCGTGGTCGAGCTGAGCAGCGAGCTCAAGGTCGGCGACAGGATATCCATCAGAGGCTCGACGTCCTTCGTGCAGACCGTAGACTCGATGCAGATCGAGCATGCGCCCGTGACCAGTGCCAGGCCCGGCCAGTCCATCGGGCTCAAGGTCAGCGGCAAGGTCAAGGAAGGCGATCTCGTATACAGAGACCGAAGATTAGGCTTTGCGATTCGCATCAAGGAGCTTTTAGGTCGCATGTCGGCTACTGGCTGAGCGCGATTTAGACCATTGCTACCATAGAACTCAGCGAAAACCACAAATGTTTATATGCAAGGGCCTTAACAGCCCCATTGAGGTGATTTTATGGGAGATCTGCCGCTTACTGCAATGGACAGGATAATAAGGAAGGCTTCGGGGCTGAGGGTCGGGCTGGACGCCAGAGCCGAGCTTGCCAAGGTGTTAGAGAAGAGAGGGGCCGAGATAGCCGTTGAAGCCGGGAAGTACGCCAAGCACGCTAAGAGGAGGACGGTGAAGGCCGAGGACATCGAGCTGGTGGTGAAGAAGTAAAGAAGACTGCACGAATTTCCGCCGTTTATCTACAGTACCCGTGGCTTCTACCCACTTTTAGCCCTGGGGCTCATATTATGGCTCAAGCACCTCACCGGTTCGGGGGTGGGACTACCGCTCTATCGTTATCCTTAAATCAGTGAGAGGGTGAAAAGGACTGGAACGGGGAGTCGAAAGGGGCGGCACTGCCCCTAGGTCTGAAAAGCCCAGTCCGTTGCCTATGGGAGGAAAGCCATGAAGAGGGAATTCATAGGGGTTCTCGGACGCGAGAAAGAGCAGCCCGTGCTCCGGGGCGAGGATGGCAAGGCCCGGCTAGTTTACAACATCCTCGACGGCTTTGCGGGGAAGAAGATCAAGATAACGGTCGAAGAGGTCGAAGAGAAGTGGTAATCCGCTACCTTTCCATGGCGAACCGCACCAGCGTTGCCTGCTTCTGCCCCGAGAGGGCCTCCCACCCTATCGGTGGTGTAGCCAAAAGGGCAGGAATAGGCTCTCAGTGGCCCGGATGAGGTGCCCCCAACCCGAGGCCCGCTACTGCGCCCTGCCGATTC
>JBBSVP010000028.1:0-3277 GCA_038046745.1 Candidatus Hydrothermarchaeota archaeon | reverse complement strand
GTAGGCCTGGTGGTAAAGGACCTGAAGGAAGCCACGGCCCTGGGGCGGGAGATAAGGGAGTACCTCGCGGCCAGGGGGGTGGAGGTGGCGGTAGAGGAGGCCAGCGCCGCCAGGCTCGGGGTGAGGGGCCCCAGGCTGGAAGAGATGGAGGCGGACCTCATCGTCCTCCTGGGGGGCGACGGGACGATCCTCAAGACGGTGGCAAAGACCGCTGGGAAGGAGATACCCATCCTGGGGATAAACTTCGGGACCATGGGCTTCCTGGTGGAGATCCAGCCGAAGGACTGGCGGGAGGCCCTGGAGAGGGTCCTGAAGAGGGATTACACGGTGGAAGCGAAGAGGAAGCTCGCCGTGAGGCTCAACGGGAAGGGGGTGGGGGAAGCCCTCAATGAGGCGGTGGTCATATCCTCAATGCCCGTGAGGATGCTCCACCTCCAGGTGGCGGTGGACGGCGAGGTGGTCCAGGACCTCAGGGCCGATGGCGTCATCGTCTCCACCCCCACGGGCTCCACGGCCTACTCTTACTCTGCCGGCGGGCCCATCCTGGACCCCAGGGTGGAGGGGCTTGTGGTGACCCCCATCTGCCCCTTCGAGCCCGGCATAAGGCCCATCATAGTCCCATCCAGCTCGGAGATTACGGTCCGTCTGCTCAGGTCCAAAGGGGAGGCGACCATAGTGGTGGACGGAGAGCACAAGGGCATGGTGGCCCCAGAAGGGGAGGTCACCTTCACCTCCTCGGATAAGAGCGCCCTCTTCGTCAAGCTGAGGAAGGACTTCTACGGCCGGATAAGGGAGAGGTTCGGGACTTGGCGAGACCTCTGATCCTGGACGCCTCTGCCCTCATCGCAGGTTTCCTGCCCCAGGAGGGGGAGTACCTCACCGTCCCCGAGGTGCTCCAGGAAGTCAGGGATGAGGGCAAAAGGCTCCTCCTGGAACTCAGGGTGGAGGAAGGGTCCCTGCGGCTCCAGGAGCCTCCGAAGGAGGATCTGGCGAGGGTGAAGGAGGTGGCGTCGCGCTCTGGCTATACCTCCCTCCTATCCCCCACCGATGTGAAGCTCCTGGCCCTCGCCCTCTCGGTGGGCGGCACCCTGGCCACCGACGACTACGATATCCAGAACGTGGCCCAGGAGCTCGGCATCCCCTACACCCCCCTGGCGGAGGAGGGGATAAAGAGGATCCTGAGATGGAAAAATATATGTAAGGGGTGCGGTAGATTCTATAACTCCGAGTATACGGAGAACCGATGCGAGATATGCGGCTCTGAATTGGTCAGGGTCGCCAGGAAGGGAAGGAAGTTATGAGGCAGATCGCTGACCTGATAAAGATGGCCCATGAGATGAAGAAGAAGGGGCTTACGACGGGCGAGATAGCGGACGAGCTCAACCTCTCGCGCCAGACGGCCCTCTGGCTGGTGACCCACGATATCGAGGAGAGGGCCGAGATCCCGAGGGACATATACGTGGAGTGGTCCACCATAGGCTCAAGCCCGGGCATCCTGCGGCACATCTCCCTGGGCATGGCGGAGCTCATAAGGCAGACCCTGAAGGAGAACGACCTCCCCCTCCCGGATGTCATCGCTGGCGTTGCCACCAGCGGAATCCCCCTAGCCACCATCATCGCCGGGGAGCTGAACGCCTCCCTCTGCATCGTGAAGCCCCAGAAGCACCTCTGGGAGCCCGCCGAAGAGGAGAAGAAGGAGGCGGGCTCCACCCTCTCCAACTTCGCTGACGTGAAAGGCAAGCGGGTGGTCATCGTCGACGACATAGCCACCACCGGCACAACCCTGAGGGAGACCATGGAGCTCATGGAGTCGATGGGTGCCACCCCCCTGGCCGCCGTGGTGATGATAGACAAGAAGGGGATCAAGGGGATAGGCAACAGGCCTGTGAAGGCCCTCGTCAACGTCGGGATCGTAGAGGATCTGGGCCGATAGGAGGCCTCTTCTTGAACGTCGAGGAGATACTTAACGAGCACCTGGAGATGATAGACCGGGAGATAAAAGAGGTCTTCCGGGGGCACGACTTCCCAGAGCCCCTCTACGCCATGATGAAGTACCACCTGGGGTGGCTGGACGAGGACCTGCGGGAGACGTCCCAGTACCGGGGGAAGCGCTTCCGCCCCACCATCTGCCTCCTCACCTACAAGGCCCTCTCGGGGGTCTACACAAAGGCCCTCCCGGCGGCGGCAGCCATAGAGCTCATCCACAACTTCTCCCTCATCCACGACGACATAGAGGACATGGACGAGGAGCGGAGGCACAAGCCCACCGTCTGGAAACTCTGGGGCATACCCCAGGCGATAAACGTCGGGGACGGGATGCACGTAATGGCCAATCTGGCGGCCCTGCAGCTGAAGGACGCCAACGTCACCAGTCAGAAGATCGTGGAAATCCTAGCGATCCTGAACCGTACCATCATGCGCCTCTGCGAGGGCCAGTACCTGGACATGAGCTTCGAGGAGGCCACCGATGTGACGGTCGATATGTACCTGGACATGGTCTCCAGGAAGACCGGGGCCCTAATCGAGGCCTCCACCCTTGTGGGCGCTTCCTTAGCGACGGAGGACGAGGGGCTCATAGGGCACTTCAGGGACTTTGGGAAGAACATCGGCATAGCCTTCCAGATCAGGGACGATATCATAGGGATCTGGGGTGAGAAGGGGAAGGCCGGGAAGCCCATAGGGAGCGATATCCTCAGGAAGAAGAAGACCCTTCCCGTCCTCTACGCCTTCCAGAAGGCCGGGCGGCAGGACAGGCAGGTCCTGAGAGGGATCTACGGGAAGAAGAGGCCCACCAAGGGGGACGTGGGGAAGGTCCTCCGGGTCCTGGAGAGGGCAGGGGCCAAGAAGTACTCCCAGGGGGTGGCGGAGCGGTTCGAGGCCCTGGCCTTCAAGGACCTGAAGGTCATAAGACTGCGGAACGCCTCCATGGAGAAGCTCGGGGCCCTGGCCAACTTCCTGGTGAGGAGGAGCTTCTGAAGTGGAGATCGTGCCCCTCGCTGCCGACTCCCTCGGTACGAGGTCCATGGCCACATACCTGGAGACGCCCGAGTGCCGCATCCTGATAGACCCTGGCGTGGCCCTGGGGCCGAGTAGATATGGCCTCCCTCCCCACCCCGCAGAGTTCCGGAGAATGGAGGCGCACTGGGAGGCTATAAAGAGGCACGCCGCCAGGGCAGATCTCCTGATCATCACCCATTACCACTACGACCACCACGACCCCATGGACCAGGAGATATTTAAGGGCAAAGTGGTCCTCGTCAAACACCCCACCGAGAGA